>DATIRG010000039.1:0-2028 GCA_035470005.1 Lutibacter sp.
GGGAACCATTCAGGTAGATTACAATTTACCGGAACGATTTGACCTAACATATAAAGGAGCCGACAACCAATTGCACAGACCGGTAATGATTCACAGAGCGCCATTTGGTTCTATGGAACGATTTATAGCGGTTTTACTGGAACACACAGGCGGTAAATTCCCGCTTTGGCTAACTCCGGAACAGGTTATCATATTGCCAATCAGTGAAAAATATCAAATTTATGCCGAAAAAGTTTTAAATTTGTTAGAAAATGCCGACATTCGCGCCCTTGTAGATAAACGAAATGAAAAAACCGGCAGAAAAATCAGAGATGCCGAAATGAATAAGATACCTTTTATGCTGATTGTAGGGGAACAAGAAGAGAATGAAGGCACGGTTTCTGTAAGAAAACAAGGCGATGGTGATATGGGTTCATCTACATTAAATGAATTCATTTCATTAATAAATAAAGAAGTTAACAGTACATTAGAGCAATTTTAAGTTTAATTTAAAATATAACGTCATAGCATTAAGTAGAAATAAAGGTCAAAGAAAGCCTTGGAGAGTTGTAAAAGAAGATCAACATAGAATAAATGAAAAAATAGTTTATGTTGAAGAAGTTCGTTTGGTAGGAGACAATGTCGAAATAGGGGTTTATCCTATTGCAAAGGCAAGAGAACTGGCTAAAGAGTTGGAATTGGATTTGGTTGAAATATCACCCAAAGCGGTTCCTCCGGTATGTAAAATCACCGATTATAAGAAATTTCTTTACGAACAGAAAAAACGCGAGAAAATTCAGAAAGCCAAAGCTACTAAAGTTGTTGTTAAGGAAATTAGATTTGGCCCAAATACGGATGAACACGATTTTGACTTTAAAAAGAAACATGCCATTTCCTTTTTAAAAGAAGGTGCAAAACTAAAAGCATTTGTGTTTTTTAAAGGAAGATCCATCATCTATAAAGATCAGGGACATATTTTACTTTTAAGATTGGCCCAAGAAGTGGAAGAATTTGGTAAAGTTGAACAAATGCCAAAATTAGAAGGGAAACGTATGATTATGTACATTTCTCCAAAAAAGAAATAAAAATACTGAAATAAATCTCAGTATAAAGATAATAAGCAAGATAAAAAAAGTAGAAAGATGCCTAAAATGAAAACAAAATCTAGTGCCAAAAAGCGTTTTAAGCTAACCGGCTCTGGACAAATAAAAAGAAAACACGCTTTTAAAAGTCATATTTTGACCAAAAAGTCTAAGAAACGTAAATTAAAGTTAACGCATTCTGGTTTGGTTCACACCGCAGATAAAGCTAACATTTTACAACAACTAACTTTAAAATAATAAAGTTAAAAGGGAATTTAATTATTAACCATGGAGTAGTGCCTATTTAAGTGCAAGCTTTGCCGCCTACTACAAAAAAACAAATGAATTATGCCAAGATCAGTAAATTCAGTTGCCTCAAGAGCTAAGAGAAAAAAGATATTGAAGCAAGCAAAAGGTTACTTCGGACGTAGAAAAAACGTTTACACAGTAGCTAAAAACGCGGTTGAAAAAGGAATGTTATATTCTTACAGAGACCGTAAAAACAAAAAGAGAAGTTTCCGCGGATTGTGGATTCAGCGTATTAACGCCGGAGCACGTCAATACGGAATGTCTTACTCTCAGTTTATGGGAAAACTTAAAGCTAACAATATCGAATTGAACCGTAAAGTTCTTGCAGATTTAGCGATGAACAACCCAGAAGCTTTTAAGGCAATTGCAGACAAAGTAAAATAGATTTTTTAATTACTTGCTTATATAAAAAAACTCAAACAAATGTTTGGGTTTTTTTATGCGCCTAATTTCCTGATTATTGTTTACTGTAAGACTAACAAATAGCTTATATTTGCAAACTTAATTTAACTTGTTGATTTATGATTGTTTGGATAATTTTTGTTGCGCTCATCCTCGTTTTTTTAGCCCTTGATTTGGGTGTTTTTAATAGGACTCCACATGTAATAAGCACCAAAGAAGCTTCCGTTTGGACCGGAATTTGGGTTACTGTTTCCTT
>DATIRG010000040.1:0-4366 GCA_035470005.1 Lutibacter sp.
GAGTTGTTTTGTGCTGACCGACGGAAAAAGATATGTGAATTTTCCAAACGCCAAAGATTACAAACGCATTGGTGAAGGCGATAAAGGATTGAATACCGGCGGCATGGGCGCAGTTTCTCCCGTACCTTTTGCTGATGAAGCGTTTATGAATAAAATTGAGGAGCAAGTGATAAAACCAACGGTGGATGGCTTGCAAAAAGACAACATTCCGTACAAAGGTTTTATTTTCTTCGGAATCATTAAAGTGGGTAACGAGCCAAAAGTAATTGAATACAATTGCCGCATGGGCGATCCGGAAAGTGAAGTGGTGATTCCGAGAATAAAAAGCGATTTTTTGGAATTGCTCATCGCTGCCGGAAAAAATGAACTGCACATCAAAACCATTGAATTTGTAAGTGAAAGCGCCTGTACCGTGATGTTGGTTTCTGGCGGTTATCCGGAAAACTACGAAAAGGGAAAAGTGATTTATGGATTGGACAAGGTGGAAGGTTCTATCGCTTTTCACGCCGGCACCACCAATAAAAACAATGAAGTGGTGACCAACGGCGGACGTGTGTTGGCAATGACTTCTTTTGGCGCTGATTTTAAAGAAGCGCTAAAAAAATCGTATCAGAACATTGATAAAATTTGTTTTGACAAGATGAATTTCAGAAAAGATATTGGTTTTGACCTCTAAAAAAAAATTCTTGTTGCGCCCTTAAATTGGGGATTGGGACACGCCACGCGCTGTATTCCCATCATTAATGCGTTGCTGAAAGCCAATTACGAACCTGTTTTGGCAAGTGACGGCGACGCATTGCTGTTGCTTCAAAAGGAATTTCCTTTGTTGCAAAGTGTTGAATTGCCTTCTTACAATATCAGTTATCCAAAAAACGGAAAAAACCTAAAACTTAAATTGTTTTTGCAACTTCCTGCAATCATTTCAGCAGTCAGAAAAGAACGAAAAATGGTTGCACAACTTATTGATAAATACAACATTGACGGAATTATTTCCGACAATCGATTTGGCGTTTACAGCGAAAAAGTGCCTTCGGTATATGTGACACATCAATTAAATGTGTTGTCAGGGTTAACCACTTTTTTCACCTCAAAAATTCATCAGCAATTTATTAAGAAATTTGACGAATGCTGGGTGCCGGATGTGGTAGGAATTTCAAATTATTCAGGCGCATTGGGACATTTGAAAAAGCATCATTTAAACCTAAAATACTTGGGAATTTTAAGCCGGTTTCAGCCAAAAGACCTCCAAATTAAAAACGATTTATTGCTGTTGCTTTCCGGTCCGGAGCCACAAAGAACCTTGCTGGAAAATAAATTATTGAAGGAATTACAGTATTTTAAAGGCAAAATATTGATGGTAAGAGGCGTTTTAAAGAGTACTTCAGAAATTACGGCACCAGTCAATTTCAAAATCGTTAATCATTTATTGGCAAACGAGCTGGAAGAAGCCATTAACCAAAGTAATGTGGTGATTGCCCGTTCGGGCTATTCAACCATTATGGATTTGGCGGTATTGGGGAAAAAGGCTTTTTTTATTCCGACTCCCGGACAATTTGAGCAGGAATATTTGGCGAAAAGATTACAAGAAAATTTGGTTGTGCCTTATGCAAAACAGGATGAGTTTTCGGAAGAGAAATTAAGCGATTTAAATAAGTATTCCGGATTTGAAAAAGCAACTTCAACGGTTGATTTAAAGTGGTTCAAACTTTTCGAGGGTAAATGAAAATGTGGATCCTTTTTTAAACTCGCTCTCCGCAAAAATAGCTTCGTCATGTGCTTCAATAATGTGTTTTACAATGGCCAATCCCAATCCCGATCCGCCTTGCTCTCTTGACCGGCTGGAATCTACCCTGTAAAATCGTTCAAAAATTCTTGGCATGTGTTTGGCTTCAATGCCTTCACCATCATCTGTAACTTTAACTAGTATTTTATTTTTTCGAAGCGGCTCAATGCTTACTGTGGTGTTTCCGTCAATTTTACCGTATTTTATGGAGTTTACCAGCAAGTTTGTGAGCACTTGTTCAATCCGTTCCTCATCGCCGATGGCCATGACAGGCAATCGGTATTTTTTATTAAAAGTAAGGGTGATATTTCTTTTTTTGGCTTTCATTTCCAGCAATTCAAACACATTTTGAACCAAATCGACCACATCAAACGGCTCCTTGTTTAAGCTTAAATCGGCCGATTCCAGTTTAGAAATTAAATCCAGATCTTTCACGATAGCGATCAATCGTTCAACACCTTTATTGGCTCTTTTTATGTATTTTTTGCTAATTTTTTTATCGTTGATGGCACCACCTTCTAAAGTCAGCAAATAGCCCTGAACAGTAAACAGCGGCGTTTTTAATTCGTGCGAAATATTTCCCAAAAACTCTCTCCGGTAGTCTTCTCTTAAATTTAAATTTTTAATTTGAAGTTGTTTGTTTTTTGCAAAGGTCTGCACATCCCTTGACAGCGTATCAATATCGGTGGTAATAGGTGTTTTGTTGAAATCGGAAGCGTCTAAAATGGAGACGCTGTCGTATATTTTTTTGATGCGCTGATAAATAAATTTCTCAAGGCGGTATTGGGTGATTAAAAAAGTGAACGAAAAAACAACAACAATATAAAGAAGTAAATAACCAAAATTAAGTGCAATGTCTAAAAAAAAATAAGCCAGTAAAACCAAGGCAATAGAAGTAAAAACAGTGATGTAAACCGATGACCAAAAAGCAAAGAAATATGTTTTTTTAATCTTCATCAATCACAAATTTATACCCAACGCCTTTGATGGTTTTAAAATTATCATCGCCCAATTTTTCACGCAATTTCCTGATGTGAACATCAATGGTCCTTCCACCCACAACCACTTCATTTCCCCAAACCTGGTTCAAAATATCATCGCGTTTAAATACCTTTCCCGGTTTAGAAGCCAATAAGGCAAACAGTTCAAATTCTTTTCTGGGAAGCGACATTTTTTCACCATTTTTAATGATTACATATTCTTCGCGGTCAATAATAAAGTCCCCTATTTTTATTTTTTCTGCATCGGTATTGCTAACATCATCAACCCTGCGTAAGAGCGCTTTTATTTTGCTGATCAGCACTTTAGGTTTTATGGGTTTGGTGATATAATCATCTGCGCCCACATCAAAACCTGCCATTTGCGAATAATCTTCGCTGCGCGCCGTAAAAAAAGTAATCAGCACATTTTCCAAACCTTTGGTTGCCCTGATTTTTTCACATGCTTCAATGCCGTCCATTTCGGGCATCATAATATCTAAAATAATTAAATGAGGCTCGTGTTTTTTTGCGCTTTCAACGGCTTCAATGCCGTTTTTGGCGGTATAAATTTTATAGCCTTCATTTTTCAGGTTGTAACCAACAATCTCTAAAATATCCGGTTCATCATCTACCAACAGTATTTTAATATCAGAATTTTTCATAATTGGTGCTATTTTATGTCATAAAAGCAGTCAAAAGTAGTCATAATTTATTTTTACCGTGCAAAAGATAACGAGTATTTAAAATTATAACATTAAGATAACATAAACCTTACAATAGCTTAATTTTTATTACATTTATCTTTAAAAAAAGTTATGAGCACAAATATTAATTTTGAAAACATCTTGTTTTTGGATATTGAGACCGTTCCTGAAGTTGAAAATTTTTCTGAACTGTCTGAAGAAAAACAAGAACTTTTTACCCAAAAAACAGCCTACCAGCGCAAAGAGGAAGTGACTTCAGATGAATTTTATGAACGTGCCGGAATTTGGGCCGAATTTGGTAAAATCGTCTGTATTTCTGTCGGTTATTTTGTCAATTTTAATTCAAAAAACAGAACATTTCGCGTCACCTCTTTTTTTGGAGATGATGAAGCGGTAATTTTAAACGGATTTAAAAAGTTGCTGGAAAGCCATTTTAACAAACCCGAGCATATTTTATGCGCCCATAACGGAAAAGAGTTTGATTTTCCTTATATCGCCCGCAGAATGATCATCAACCAAATTGCCTTGCCTGAAAAACTGAATTTATTCGGAAAAAAACCTTGGGAAATTGGGCATATGGACACGATGGAAATGTGGAAATTTGGCGATTATAAACATTACACTTCCCTAAAATTACTCACATTAATTTTAAATATTCCGTCACCCAAAGACGATATTAGCGGAAGCGAAGTTTGCGGCGTTTATTACAAAGAAAAGGACGTTGCCCGCATAGCAATATATTGCGAAAAAGACACCATCGCCGTTGCCCAACTGCTTTTACGATTCAACAATGAACCGTTAATTGAGGAGTTGAATATTGTTCATGTGTAAGTGGTTTAATAGTTGATTCGTCAAACTGCTTACTGCAACTGCTAACTGTTTACTAATTGATAGGTCAA
>DATIRG010000041.1:0-12573 GCA_035470005.1 Lutibacter sp.
ATATCCATAAGCCAGTCTTCTTTTCCAATAAAACTTTTTTAAATTATAAATGTTGGTTGGTTTTGTTCGTTGATAAATTATCAAGCTTCTCAAAAAAAATTAAATATTCTATAAAATATAGAAATTTCAACCCAAACACATTTGGAAAAAATTATACTGGGTAAGGTACTTCATTAAAAAAATAGCGGTATCATTGAAATATATTACAACATTTCGCATACTAAAGATTGAAAACTGCCGTTAGTAAAAGCGTAGCAAATATTAATTAAAATTATTTCTTGCAAAAAAATTAATTTAATGTAAATTGCGGGAAAAATTTAACCCTAACTAATTTGAAATGAACTTGAAAAATCTAAATAACATTTCTAAGTTAATCTTATTAACTTTTACTGTTGTTTTCTTTGTGAGTTGCCATAATAGAAATCCAAGAAATAACGTATCACTTACCGGTTGGAGTTCCAAAGACAAGAAAGCTGGTGGTTTTGCGGGAGACACTAAATATAAAGGACAGGAGGCGCCTCCGGGCATGGTGTTGATTGAAGGAGGTTCTTTTACTATGGGACACGTGCAGGATGATGTGCTGTTTGACTGGAATACGACGCCGGTTCAGCAGCAAGTTCGATCTTTTTATATGGATGAAACAGAGGTAACCAACTCGGAATACATTTTTTACTTAGATTGGATGGAAAGAGTTTTTCCTCCAAGCGATCCAAACTACGAACATATTTATGAGGCTTCTGTTCCAGATACTTTAGTTTGGCGCGATGTTTTAGGATTTAATGAACAATTGACAGAAAATTATTTAAGGCATCCGGGTTATGCGGATTATCCTGTTATTGGTGTCAGCTGGATTCAGGCCACTCAATATTGTAAATGGAGAACCGACAGGGTGAATGAAAAAATATTAATGGACAAGGGCATTCTAAAACCACTTTTTCAATTAGATTCATTAGAGGTTAGAGGACAAAATAATTTTAATACAGATACCTACCTAAACAATCCATATACGCTTTTCGACGGAGATTCTTCCATCTACAAAAAGGGATTGCCAGCCAATAAAAAACTTAAAAAAGGCCAAGCTAAACCTTCAAGAGGCGATTTTACAGGAAGACAGGTTAAAGTTTCTGACGGAATATTAAGTTCAAGATTTAGGCTTCCAACCGAAGTTGAATGGGAATTTGCGGCAAAGGCTGTTGTTGAAGATCGTGAATATAACAATACGAGAGGCAGAAAAAAATATGCCTGGAAAGGAAAATATACCCGTAACAAATCAAAAAAATATAAAGGTGACCAATTGGCCAACTTTAAACAAGGTAAAGGGGATTACAGCGGTGTTCCGGGATGGAGCAACGATGGTGCCGATATTACGATTCAAGTAAAATCTTATGAACCGAATGCTTTTGGGTTGTACGATATGTCGGGCAATGTTGCAGAATGGGTGGCGGATGTTTACCGACCAATTATTGACAATGAAGCAAATGACTTTAACTATTTCAGGGGTAATATTTTTACTAAAAAAATGATTGATGCTGAAGGAAATGTGGTGATTGCAAATGACTTATCAGTACAATACGACACATTAGACAATGGACGGATAATGCCAAAAGAATTGCCAGGAAGCGTTAAATTCCAGCCGATTACCAAACGCGATGCTTACATGAGAAATAATTATGAAAAAGCATACAATGTTGACGCAAAAGATGGTGATTTGGCGTCAACAAAAATGTACAATAAAAATGAAGATGAATTGGAAACCAAGCCTCGTATGTACAATTCACCAGTAAAACCTCGTGTTATTGGCGAAAGCGGTTTGTTGATGCAAGAATATGATGTTGAAAAAAGAACTACTTTAATTAGCGATATTTCTCGTGTTTACAAAGGCGGTTCATGGAAAGATATGGAATATTGGTTAGATCCTTCCCAACGCAGGTATTTGCCAGAGTATATGGCAACCAATTTTATTGGTTTTAGATGCGCGTCGGACAGAATTGGACCTATGACCTATAAAAAAAGAAAACCAACAACAACAAAAATTAGGTATTGATACTATTTTGAAAATAAACCCAAGCCTCGCTGAAATTTCAGTGAGGCTTTTTTTATATTTAACTTATGAATATTGCACAATTATATCAGTTATACAGTGAAACTTATTTGGTAGATACCGACACACGAAAAATAAGAAAAGGAACCATTTTTTTTGCCCTGAAAGGCGATAATTTCAATGGCAATGAATTTGCTGAAGAAGCACTAAAAAGTGGCGCAAATTATGTAATTATTGATGAAGAAAAATACAAAACTGATTCCAAGACCATCTTAGTTGAAAATGTTCTGGAAACACTTCAAAAGCTGGCGAATTTTCATAGAAAACAACTTTCCATACCTATTATTTCTTTAACGGGAAGCAATGGCAAAACCACCACCAAAGAATTGATTAATACTGTTTTGTCAAAAAAATATATCACAGTAGCCACCGCAGGCAATTTAAACAATCATATTGGCGTGCCGCTTACCTTGTTATCTATGACACCAAAAACAGAAATTGGCATTGTTGAAATGGGTGCAAATCATTTAAAGGAAATTGAATTTTTATGCAAAATAGCGGAACCAACTTATGGCTTAATCACCAATTTTGGAAAAGCACATTTAGAAGGATTTGGAAGTGTTGAAGGCGTAATTAAAGCCAAATCGGAATTGTATGATTTTTTAAGATTAAATAAAGGAACTGTTTTTATTAATACAGATGATGAACTTCAGGTAAAACAAGCTACCGGAATCAACACTGTTGAATTTAGCAACAATTCCATTAAATTTTTAGAAGCGAATCCGTTTGTTAAAGTGGAATTCAAAAACACCTTGATTGAAAGCAACCTCATCGGGAAATACAATTATAACAATATTGCTGTTGCTGTTGCCGTTGGAAATTATTTCGACATTTCAGAAAACGACATTAAAATTGCCATTGAAAATTATACTCCGGTAAATAACCGTTCGCAAATCATTCAAAAAGGCGGTAATAAAATAATTTTAGATGCCTATAATGCAAATCCGAGCAGTATGCAGGCTGCGCTTGAAAATTTCGCTCAGTTAAAAGATGAAAATAAAGTGGTTTTTTTAGGTGATATGTTTGAATTGGGAAAGGATAGCAAAGAGGAACATGAAAAAATCGCTAATTTGGTGGCTTCCTGTAATTTTTCAAAAGTTTTCTTAATAGGAAAAGCATTTTCCGCAACTGGTGCAAAAAATGCTTTTGTT
Source organism: Lutibacter sp. (assembly GCA_035470005.1). Lineage (GTDB taxonomy): Bacteria > Bacteroidota > Bacteroidia > Flavobacteriales > Flavobacteriaceae > Lutibacter. The sequence goes on from DATIRG010000041.1 coordinate 3,253, forward strand.
TCTGAAAGCTATGAATCTTTCAAAAATTCAACTAATTATTCAAATATTAACAATGCCACAATCCTTATAAAAGGATCTCGTGGTATGGCTTTAGAAAGACTGTTAGACCTTCTCTAATTTTATTTTTTCCCTATGATATTCAATTAAACCATCTATTGGCCGTCTAATAATTTTACCAATTTCAACCATATAATATCTTGCGACATCATTAATGATATCTTGGGAAAAGAAAGCAATAGACCCAACAAAATGAACAGGAACATCAGCCGATTCCTGATAAGGCAATATTCTGTTGGTAAAAAATTCCTTCATGCCTTTTTGCAGCACTTTATTAAAATAAGGCGTGCGTTCATTTTTAAAAATGAATTCAGCAAAATGCGCCAAATAAGCATTCGGATTTTCTTCTTTATAAATATTTCTTTTGATCACATCGGCATCCAAATCAAATTGCGCTTCAAAGAGTTTTGCAATCGATTTTGGCATTTTATCATAATAATAATCCCGTATTAATTTTTTACCGAAATAATTGCCGCTGGCTTCATCCATTAAAATGTAACCCAATGAAGGAACCCTGACATCCACAGTTTTCCCGTCAAAATAACAGCTGTTTGATCCTGTTCCCAAAATACAAACTATTCCGGGTTTTTCGGTTACGGCATAAACCGCTGCGTAGGTATCTTCTTTTACAACAATTTCAGCATTTTTAAAAAATGATTCAAATATAGACTTCAAAAGCGATGTCAATCTCTCTGTTCCACATCCGGCGCCATAAAAATATACCTCAGTCACTTTGTCTTTGTAACTTGTAATATCTTCATTGGAATGAATCCTGGTTTTCAATAAATCAGCAGACAATATCTCTGGATTTAATCCTTCGGTTCTTGTTTTAAATACCTGATTTCCAGATTTATCCAGTAAAATCCAGTCGGCCTTTGTTGAACCTCCATCTGCTATTAGAATCATTTTTTTATTTTTTAAAACTGTTATTTCTTATTTAACTGAATGAATATATTCAGCCAAATCAACCAGTTTTGTTGAGTAGCCAAATTCATTGTCATACCAAGCCACTAATTTAAAGAAATTATCGTTCAATGCAATACTTGCTTCAGCATCAAAAACACTTGTTCTTGGTTCAGATACAAAATCTTGTGAAACTACAGCTTCATCAGTATATCCTAAAACACCTTTTAATTCGTTTTCAGAAGCAGATTTTAAAGCAGCTTTAACTTCTTCCATTGTTGCTGATTTCTCTGTTCTTACAGTCAAATCAACAACTGACACATCCGCAGTTGGTATTCTAAAAGACATTCCGGTAAGTTTTCCGTTCAATTCAGGGATTACTTTTCCAACAGCTTTTGCAGCACCTGTTGATGAAGGGATGATGTTTATTAAGGCACTTCTTCCGCCTCTCCAATCTTTTTTTGAAGGACCGTCAACAGTTAATTGTGTTGCAGTTGTTGCGTGTATGGTGGTCATTAATCCCTCAACAATTCCAAAATTATCGTTGATTACTTTGGCTAAAGGTGCCAAACAGTTTGTGGTACAAGATGCGTTTGAAACGATGGTGTTTGCTGCTGTGATTTTTTTATGGTTTACACCCATCACAAACATTGGTGCATCCGCAGATGGTGCTGAAATAGCCACTTTTTTTGCGCCTGCTGTGATGTGTTTTTGGGCACCTTCTAAACTGGTGAAAATTCCTGTACAGTCTAAAACAATCTCTGCACCTACTTCACCCCATTTTAAATCTTCAGGATTGCGTTCTGCTGAAATTCTGATGGTTTTTCCATTGACAACTAAATGTCCGTTTTTCACTTCCACATCACCATCAAATTTGCCGTGAACTGAATCATATTTTAATAAATAAGCCAAATGGTCCACATCTAACAAATCATTTATTCCTACCACTTCTACATTCGGTCTGGCCACTGCTACTCTAAAAGCAATTCTTCCAATTCTTCCAAAACCGTTAATTCCTAATTTAATTGTTGACATAATCTATTGTTTTTTAATTTATACTAATTTTTTTATATTGATGTTATTTCAGCTACTTTAAGCAGCTCTTGGCTAATATCGTTATTCATTTTTATGGCTTTATCCAAGTCGACTTTAGTTACTTGATTGTTTGTGACACCAACCATAACACCTGTTGATTTGTCCAATAAAGCTTCTACTGCCGCAACACCAAGCCTGCTTGCCAATACCCTGTCAAAACAACTTGGCGAACCGCCTCGTTGCATATGTCCCAAAACAGATACCCTGATATCATAATAAGGAAAATTTTCGTTGATATAATCAGCCAGTTCAAATACGCTTTTACCTATTTTATCTCCTTCAGAAACCACAATAATACTGCTTGTTTTTCCTTTTTCTTTACTGTTTTTAAGAGACTCCACCAATCTGTCTAATCCCAAATCCTTTTCAGGAATCAAAATTTCTTCCGCACCGGCTCCTATTCCTGAATTTAAGGCAATAAAACCTGCATCACGTCCCATCACTTCAATAAAAAACAAACGGTTATGAGAACTTGCGGTATCGCGAATTTTATCAATTGCTTCCACAACGGTATTTAGTGCAGTGTCATAACCAATCGTATTGTCTGTTCCGTAAATATCATTGTCGATAGTGCCAGGAATTCCAACAATTGGAAAATTAAACTCTTCAATAAATCTTAAGCCGCCTGTAAAAGTTCCGTCACCGCCAATTACAATTAAAGCGCCGATACCGGCTTCTTTTAAACTGTTGTGTGCCTTCGCTCTTCCTTCTACCGTTCTAAACTCGTTGGAACGTGCAGATTTTAAAATAGTACCTCCTTTGTTGATAATATTGCTTACGTGGCGTGCCGAAAGCAACTCAAAATCGCCTTCAATCAAACCTTGATACCCTCTGTAAACGCCAACACACTCAATTCTGTAATATGTACAGGCTCTTACAACAGCTCTAATTGCTGCATTCATTCCGGGCGCATCGCCTCCTGAAGTTAAAACTGCGATCTTTTTTATTGGTTCATTCATGGGTTAAAAATATTACTACAAAGTTACTTTTAAATGCGTTTTTAGCCTACAAAACTGCTTAATATTCACTATAACGATTTCGTTGCATAAAGCAAGATAAGGAGCTTAAATTAAACTCCTTATCTTTTTTTAATTGTTATGCGTTATTCGTTAAATTTTGATGTTGATTTTGCTTATAAATTTTGCTTCCAAAACTGTTTAGTCCATAAAATGGAAAACACCTAATTGTCTTGAACTTTAAAAATATAAGAAGCTAAAGGACCAAGTTTAAATTTGATAGAGCCTTCGCCATTTTCAATTTTTAAATCGGTCTTTTGTGTTCCGTATAATTGGTCAATTAAAATGTATTTATCTGCATTTAAATTCCACGAGGTTATAATTTCTTTTGGCAATTTCAATTCCAGATCATAACTTTCTTTAGCATCAAAATTGGAAATAATAATCAATTTTTCGGCATTTGACCATCTCACAAAAGAAAATAAACGATGGTTATAATTTTTTGACTGACTGCGATTGTAGGTATGAATTTCCTTGTAACTTCCCATTAATGCATCACTTTTAACAGTGAAATTCAGCAATCGTTTGTAAAAATCACGCAGTTCTTTTTGTTCAGCAGTTAATTGGCCACCATCAAATTTCCCGTTATTCATCCATTTTTGGTGATTTGGAACGCCTACATAATCAAAAATTGAGGTGCGTGTTGGCATTCCGAATCCTGCATTTTCATTTCCAGGCTCACCAACTTCCTGACCAAAATAAACCATCGTAGGCGCCGTGCTGATTGTTGCAGAAACCACCATTGCCGGTTTTCCCAATGCTGCAGCACCCGCAAAACCACTGCTTGCAATCCTCTGCTCATCATGATTCTCTAAAAAGTGCAACATATTGTGCTCAATATCGGACAAATCACTTTGAATTTTAGGCAAATTATCGGTTAACCCACGACCTTGCATAATATTTTTAATGGTATCATACAAAGCAACTTTATCGTATAAATAATCCATTTTTCCAAGGCGAATGTAATCTCGATATTGGGCAGGATTGTATACTTCGGCCAAAATAAAAGCATCCGGATTTTTCATTTTAATGGCAGAATTCATATAACTCCAAAATTCAACAGGAACCATTTCGGCCATATCATAACGAAATCCGTCAACGCCTTTATCAATCCAATATAAGGTGATATCCTTAAATTTCTTCCACGAGTCGGGAACATCTTTTCCTTCCCAAAAAGCAAAATGAGCTTTATAGTCTTTGGTTGCATACTCTGTTGGTAATTCTTCAAAATCTTTGCTGCCGTCGGGCTTAATTCCGTAATTTATTTTAACGGTTTCGTACCAGTCATTTGCATCAGGTTGCACCAAACGCGATCCATTTCCTGTCCATTTTGCAGGTTTTTCTTCATATTTACCGTCAGAAAGCGGATGCATTTCCCCGCCCAATGGTGTGTAATTATTTTGCCATTTCGGAACTATAAAATCCTGTCCGGCAACATAATAAAAATTATTATTTCTTTCATATTCCACATTTTTATTGTCGTTTGCACCAAAATCGCTCACGCCTTCAGGATTGGTCAATCCTTGATATCCGCGTGCAATATGGTTGGGCACAATATCAATCAACACTTTCATTCCCATACGATGGGTGCGGTCAATCAAAGCTTCAAATTCTTCCAAACGTTTTGCTGGATCAACAGCCAAGTCCGGATTAACATTGTAATAATCCTTAATGGCATAAGGAGATCCTGCCCTGCCTTTTACCACATCGGGATCATCATTGGAGATGCCATATTTGGTGTAATCAGTAATTGTGGCGTGATGTAAAACACCGGTGTACCAAACATGTGTAACACCCAAATCTTTTATCTGCTGAAGGGCTGTTTCCGTAAAATCATTAAACTTTCCTACACCATTCTCTTCTATGGTTCCCCAAGGTTTATTGGTGGTATTTGTATTTCCGAATAACCTTGTAAATACCTGATAAATCACTTCCTTTTGTTCCTTTTCATTTACCTCCGATTCCTGCATGCTATTTTTGGGATTACAATTAATAAAAACTGCCAATACAACTAATAAAAGACTATAATAAACTTTTTTCATCTTACTTATTTTTTTATGATACTGATGGCAAATCCGCCTCCCGGAGCCAATTTAACTTTTAGATTTGATTGATTGTTGATATCAATTTTTCTGATGTTGATGGCAGTCGGATTTTCATTCCAATGCGCATCTTTTCCATCTTCATAAATAATGGCTTCATAGTTTACATCCGAACTTAAAAAATCAAAATTGATCTCCATTTCTCTTGCATTTTCATCGGTGATTCCGCCAACAAACCAATTGTCTGTTTTTCGCTCTTTTCTGGCAATGGTCACAAAATCAGCAATTTCACCATTCAAAACTTTAGTGGTTTGCCAGTCGTATCCAACATCTTTAATGAACTGAAAAGCCGGATTTCCTTCATAATTTTCGATTAAATCGGCCGCCATTTGCACCGGACTGTAAATAACAACGTACAAGGCCAATTGTTGCGCAATGGTAGTATTGACCTGATTGTCTTTTTTCCACTTATCAAATTTAATGTCGAAAATTCCCGGCGTATAATCAATTGGCCCAGCCAACATTGCGGTAAATGCCACAACGGGTAAATGTTCCGGAGGATTCCCGCCATCAGTAGCCCAAGCGTTAAATTCTTGTCCGCGCAAACCTTCGCGGGAAATAGTGTTTGGATATGTTCTTCGCAAACCTGTGTCTTTAATTGGTTCGTGGGCATTGATGGCAACCTGATATTTTGCCGCTTTAATCACCGAATTGTTGTAGTGATTCACCATAAATTGACCGTGATGGTATTCCCCTATAGGCATCAACTTCCCAACATAACCAGATTTTACGGTATGAATTCCCAAACTTTGCATTAAAGCAAAAGCGGTATCTTGTTGTTTTATGTAATTTTCAACATTTCCGAAAGTTTCATGATGCATAATAATTTCCACGCCTTTTTCTTTCCCATAGCGCACAACTTCTTTAAGATCATAATCAGGATATGATGTCACATAATCAAAACCGCCTTCATTGGGATCCCAGCCGTTATTCCATCCTTCAACCAAAACAGCCCCAATATTATTTTTTGCTGAAAAATCTATAAATGCTTTTGTATTTTCAGTAGTTGCCCCATGCTTGCCTGAAGCCATTCCCCAGGTTGTTTTCCCCAAATGCAATTCCCACCAGATACCAGTGTATTTTGTTGGTTTAAACCATGAAATATCGCCAATTTTATTTGGTTCATTCAAATTAAGTATCAAACGTGATTCAATTAAATCGCCTGCTTTTTCTGCAATTTGCAAGGTTCTCCATGGTGTGTGAAAAGGAACTGCTCTTTTAACTTTATAATCGGTATTTTCTGATCCAACCAATTCACTTGTCATCGCCAAATTTTCATTATCAATTTTTAAGGTCATTGCAGAATAATCCACCAAACTTGCTTCGTGAAAACTCAAATACACTCCTTCTGAAGTTTTCATGGTTACCGGTGTATTTACCGCATTTTCAGGAATGTGGGTTTTTGATAAATTTGGATGGTTTGCTTTTGCAAGCGCATCAATTTCACTAAATTTTGAAGTTGTGTACAAATGTTCATATAAATCCCAATCGCCTGGAGTCCACCAAACGGTATGATTTCCTGCTAAATTAAACTGCGTATTTTCGTCGGTAATTAGCACTTCGGAAAGGTTTTCCTGATCAGGAAACTCATACCTAAATCCCAACCCGTCATTATAAACCCGAAAAACAATCGTCAGTTTTCGCTTTAAATCTGCTTTCTCCTGAAGCTCAATTTTTAGTTCCTTATAATTATTTTCAACTTTGGTTTGTTCGCCCCAAGGCATTTCCCAAACTTCATTAAAATCGGTTGCGGTTGCATTTATGATTTCAAAATTAGCCTTTAAAGAAGTTGCATCTTTTAAATCGAAACCGCCTAAAGTTGATGTTTTTATGACCTCCTTATTTTTGAAAGTCACCAAATAGGTTGGCTCCCCTTTTTCAGTCAATTTAAATTCGACTTTTACATTGTCATCTGGTGAGGCAACAGTAGTTTGCCAATCGTTCTTTTTTGAACAGGAAAACAACAATATACTGATGAGCACAAGGCTCAATTTTAAACTATTATTCATTTTTATTGATTTTTCATTTCTAATAAAACAATGGAAAATGGCGTATTTAAACGCACCATACCGTTTTTAACCACAACTTCTGTGTTTGAATAAGCATCAACCAAAACAGAGCCTTCAGCAAATTCAGCGCCTACATTCAGTTGTTTTTCACCTACTTTTAAATCTAATCCAACAACTACCGCATCCTTAAAATTTTCTTTTGAATACGTTCTCTGAAAAACATAAGGTTGTTCGCTGATCATTTTATGAATTCCGGCACCAACCGCAAGATGGTTGTTTCTAAATTTTCCCAACTTTTGCCAATGAGCCAAAATTTCTTTTGTTTGCGGGTTGTTTTCAATGTCGTTCCAGTTCATATTGGAACGCAATGTGGCATCGCCAACAGTGCCTTCAATAATCAATGAACGGGCAGATTCATCGCCGTAATAGACTTGAGATGAACCAGGACACAACAATAATTTGGTGGCCGATTCAAAAGTTTTTGTTCTTTCTTTGTCGAAAGGATCACCGTCATCGTGTGAACTGATATAATTCAACACCCCAAAACCTTTTAAATCATTGTTTAAAATAGTGCTATATTTTGAAAAAAGTGCTTCATAAGATGGCAATTGTGCCGCATTCCATTTGAATTCAAAATTGATCAGACTGTTAAAGCCATTCTCAAAATAATTGACTTTCTTATCGCCAAAATCATAAATTTGTCCGGCGGAAATACTATAATTATACACTTCACCAACCAAATAAAAGTCATTGGTATCCAACACTTTCTTCGGATTGTTAACTTTCCAAAAATTGAAAGCATAATTGCATTCCTTTTTAAAATCTCCCCAAACGCTTTCTTCAGTATGTTTCACAGTATCAGCTCGGTAACCGTCAATTCCGAATTCAGTAATATAATCCGTCAGCCATTTAATGATGTAATATTTTGGGGTTCTCGGATAGCCTGTTCTTTTGAAAAAATCGTCCAATTCTTTCATTTCCTGGTCATATCTTCCCTCCGCTTTCCATTTGTCGGCCAAATGTTTCGGAATTTCAACAGATGCATTGCTTTCAGTTTTTATGTCCGGAAGGTTTTTAACCAAAGTGCAGGCTGTGGTAGATTCATAAGTCTGATAATCGCATTGCGGACCGGTTCTCACCCAGTCTGTTGGCCAAACCTCATCAATAGCAGTTACGGGTCCGGTATGATTTATAACGCCATCCAACACAATCCTGATGCCTTTTTTATGGGCAAGTTCCACCAGGTTTTTCAAGTCTTCCATGGTTCCGAAATTTGGATCCAAAGCAGTCCAGTCTTTTGCCCAATAGCCGTGAAAAGCATACGTTGCGCCGGTACCTTCATCAACGGCAGCGTGAATTTGCTCCACAATTGGGGTAAACCAAATGGCGTTAATTCCCAAATCGGTAAAATAACCTTCTTCAATTTTTTTTGTGATTCCCTTGATATCACCGCCTTCAAAACCGCGCAATTTAGCTGTGGATTTTGTTCGGTTGAAATTGACGTCGTTAGAGGAATCTGCATTATAAAACCGGTCGGTAAGCAAAAAATAGATATTCGCAGACTCCCATAAAAATGGTTTTTTAGCGTTCGTTGCATCAGTCATTTCCCTATTTTTATGTTGTTTTAATTCAGCACAACCCAAGATCATCGTCAATAAAAGTATTAAGGTTACATATTTCGTCATCTATCAGAATTTTATTTTTAAGTTTTTAGTTTTACTGTTTTTAAGTGAAATTAAAACCGTCAGGGTGTTATTTTCTTTATTCCATTCAAAATTATGCCCTTTCACTTTTTTGGGTTTTGATGCAATATTATGAACTATCAATTTAATTTCTTTTGATGAAAATTCAAAATTACTTCCCAGTTTTTGTTCAATTTCAATTTCCAATCGCTTGTTTTTGAATTCGCTTTCAAAAGTCAGCATTTCATACTTTCCTTTTTCAAATGCATTTGGCGTTTCGCCATCATCATTGTACAAATGTCCTTCACTTTCTTTAACGGTTTCATCAAAATAAAAGTGTAACTCAAATGATTTTAAATGGTACAATCCCGTATTTTGAATGGGTTGTATTCTCGGAATAAAAGCACCGCCACGAACATAAACCGGAATGCTTTCTTCGTTTAAAGAAACCATTTTT
>DATIRG010000042.1:0-1635 GCA_035470005.1 Lutibacter sp.
GATTCCTAAAAGTGACAGTTTGGACGAACTTTCAAATGGCATCACTGTTTTTTCAAATGATACGCCAATTTTAACGGTCTTAAGCAGCATAGAAAGTAATCTTGAAAAGAAAATAAGAAACTTGAAAATAGCACAACTTAAAATTTATGTTGATAAAATAAAGGCAATTGAAACGAAAGTTAACATTGCTGCTGAAAATTTTTCGGGAGAAAAATCTTCTAAAATCGGCAGTATACTGCGTATGGCTGCCGGCGGTGGTTTTGGCTACTTAATTTTTATGTTTATCATTATTTACGGTACTTCCGTGATGCGAAGTGTGATTGAAGAAAAAACTAGCCGTATTATTGAGGTCATCATTTCATCGGTAAAACCATTCCAATTAATGATGGGAAAAATAATTGGAAATGCCATGGCCGGTATTTTGCAATTTATTATTTGGATGGTGATAGGCGGAATTTTATTGTTTGCAATTACCTTATATTTTGGGGTTGATGAAGTCAATTCTAGTTCCGTTCAAATGGCGCCTGAAATGGTTCAGCAAATGCAGCAATCATCAAACAGCGATTTACAATTGGTGCTTCTGGAAATTAAAAACTTGCCCATACTTACCATGTTTTTTTCATTCATCATTTATTTTTTGGGCGGTTATTTAATTTATAGTTCCATTTATGCCGCAATTGGCGCGGCTGTTGACAGTGAAACCGATACCCAACAATTTATGATGCCGGTTTTAATGCCTTTGGTTATTGCGATTTATGTTGGTTTTTCGGTGATTGAAAATCCGCACGGACCAATTGCAGTCGCTTTTTCATTGTTTCCGCTAACGTCACCCATAGTGATGCTGATGCGAATTCCTTTTGGTGTGCCTTGGTGGCAATTAATTACGTCAATCACTTTATTAATCATTACTTTTATAGGAATGGTGTGGTTTGCAGCCAAAATTTATCGTGTGGGAATTTTGATGTACGGAAAAAAACCGAGCTATAAAGAAATATACAAATGGCTTAAATATTAATTGTGTCCCGATAGCTATAGGGATTACGATTTTGGATTTAAGAATAAATAAAATAACCGATAAGAATTGAAAAATAGATGGATTTACAGTTCATTTGTTTTCATTAAAACGACTAAAAAATGCCGAAAATATTAATTATTGAAGATGAAGCTTCCATCCGCAGGGTATTGAAGAAAATAATTTCTGAAGAAAATGAAACCTATCAGGTTGAAGAAGCGGAAGATGGTTTGATAGGGATCGATATGATTTTGAAATCGGAATTTGATCTGGTGTTGTGCGATATAAAAATGCCAAAAATGGATGGGGTTGAAGTGCTTGAAAAAATCAAAAAATTAAAGCCCGAAATACCTTTTGTGATGATTTCCGGTCACGGCGATTTAGACACTGCGGTAAATACCATGCGTTTGGGCGCTTTCGATTATATCTCAAAACCACCCGATTTAAACCGTTTGCTCAATACAGTTCGCAATGCGCTCGATAAAAAAGAATTGGTTGTCCAAAACATTTTGTTGAAAAGTAAAGTGAGCAAAAAGTATGAAATGATTGGTGCAAGCAAAGCCATTACTCATATTAAAACAATGATTGATAAAGAGGCGCCAACCGATGCCCGCGTATTAATC
>DATIRG010000043.1:0-4023 GCA_035470005.1 Lutibacter sp.
TAAAAGTTTATAGCAAAACAAAGATACGCATCTTGAGAAAATGAATGGTTATAAAAGCAGGTTTTTAAGAAATTCAATTCAATCGAGATTTGTATTTAACCGCGAAGACGCAGGGAAAATACGCAAAGTTCAAATTAAGAAGTAAATTCATAATTTGAGGTCAGTGCCATCATAAGATACAGATTGCCGCAGTCGCTACTCCATTTCATTTCGTTGCTCCATCGCAATGACGGTTCCAAGATGGTCTCAACTGTTAAAAGTCCTTTTTACGCAGTTTTAAGTTCATTCGAAGCACCGGCAACATTACCCACAACACCAAAACGCCCATAGAAATGAGCATTCCGAAATTGGTTCCGAAAAACTTTCTGAAAACAGCGCCGGTGTAGCCCAATAATGCTGAAATATCCAGTTTTAAGAGAATTAAAATCCGTGATAAATCGATTGGGTTGAACATGGTTGCTGCCAATGAAAATTTATCGAGCGGATACGAATTAAAAACCACCAGGAATGTCAGAAAAATCCCATCGTAAATGACGGCCAAAAACAGCCACATTAAAATGGCATAGCCAAATCCCTTGATTTTATTTTCGGTAGAAAGGGCAATGTTGTATGACAGCGCCACAAAAATAAAATTGAGAAAAGCGCCTACCACCAGCAGCAAACTAAAGTTGAAAATTGCTGCGGACTTGAACAATCCATATAAAACAAAGGGGATTCCAAGGCCCAAAACCAAACTTAGCGTCAGGGAAATTGAGATTCCCAGATACTGTCCCATAAAAATTTTGCTTCTGTTTATGGGTTGTGCCAGCAGCAATTCGGTAAATTCTTTTGAATTATAATAATACATCACGCCAAAAATAGTTCCGATTAAAGGCGTTAACACGATGATGATATTCATTAAAGTGATGACGGCTTTGTCGACATCATTGTTGAGAAATAACAGCACAAAACCCAGGATCAGATAAAACAAAAAGTACACATAACTCCAGCGGCTGCGCATTAAATCGTAAAAACTGTATTTTAATATTTTAAGCATATTGTTTGGCTATTAAATTGGCAATGGCGTGTTCTAAATTGTCGTTATTCATTTGCTTTTTAAGCGCATCAACAGTTCCTTTGAAATAAATTTTGCCATCGAGCAGGAAAACAATTTCATCGGCCACCTCATCCACAAAACTCATAATGTGCGTGGTGATTAAGATGGTTTTTCCTTTTTCTTTTTCCTTCTGAATAATTTCTTTTAAGTGGATCAGCGCAATTGGATCGAGGCCATTTGTGGGTTCATCCAGCACAATCAAATCGCTGTCGAACATAAATGTGAGCACGATGTTCACTTTTTGTTTTGTGCCGCCCGAAAGATTTCCCAACTTTTTATCCAAAGAAGTTTTTAATCCGAAAAGTTCGATGAGTTCTTCTGAATTTGAATCTTTCGGGCGCAGGTTTTTCACCATATTGATGATCTCAAGAACGGTTAAGTTTGGCGGAAAGTTGGCTATTTGCGGCAAATAATTTAAGTTATTGCGATACGCCCACTGCCGCAGCACGCTTTTTTTATCGAAAATGATTTCGCCTTTATTTGGAATTACCATACCCAGCAAACATTTGATCAAGGTTGTTTTTCCTGAGCCGTTTGGCCCAAGAATGGCAAATATTCCTCCTTTGCTTATGTTCAGGTCCAACCCGTCTAAAACAACCAGTTTTCCGAATCGTTTGTGTAAATTTTTAAATTCAATCATTTGCTCTTTGCATTAGTGGCTTATTGTCCAACAAATCGTCTGGCGTAAAAACCGGTGAAACTTTTTCTGAAAAATTGATGATATCAACAAACAAACTTCTTAACAAAACCAAAGCTTCCGGCGTTTTATTCACAATGTATGAAAACAGTTTTACAGGCCTGTACGGCACATCGCCAATACCGTCTTTATCCAGATCGTAGCCGGTATATTCACTCCAGTAATTGTTCTCGAACTTATTGTCGTTGATGTTTGAATTGTAGGCCAAATCCAACGAATTGTTCATAAAGTCGTTTTTGGTAAATATGTTTGTGTAGCAGGCGCCCGAAATTTTTATGGCCCAACCATTTCGCAAAAAGGTGTTGTTTTTATAATTGATACGGGTAGAACCTTCCGCATTGATGCCGATGGTATTTTGCTCGAACAGATTGTCATAAATTTCGGCATCATAAATTTCTTTCAGCAGCAAACCGTAGGATGCAGATCCCCAATTCAATCGGAATTTGTTATGATGCATTGTGGTGAATTTAGAAAACATCACCGCAACGCCGGCGCCGTTATTTCTAAATTCGTTATGATGGTACACATTGTTGTTAGAAAACATAAAGTGCAATCCGTAACGGATATTGTTATGACTTACATTGTTGTGCACCAGGCTGTTTTTAACAAACTCGAAGTAAATGCCATCACGCAGTCCGAACATTTCATTGTTGTAAACTTTAATTTCTTCACCGCTCCAAATATGGATGCCGTTTCCGGAACTGGCTTCATTTTTTCGATTGCTGGAGATTTTATTGTTTCTGATGGTACCTCTTTTTGATTTTTCAACCAATATTCCGAAGAAAACATTTTCCAAAATGCAGTCTTCTATGATAAAATCATTGCCTTTAATCACTTTTATCGCGGCGTATTCAATGGTATAACTTAAGCCGACATTGATAATTTTCAATCCCTTGATCTTGATATTATTGGTTTCCAAAAATAACATTCCGCCTTTATTTCGTCCGTCAATCAGCGTTCCTTTTTCACCAATTAAAGAAATGGGTTTGTTTATGAGGATATCATTTTCAAAATAAATGCCTTTTTTAATGAAAATCTCATCACCGGCCTGCGCCATTTTAATGGCTTCCTTGATGGTTTTAACGCTGCAACTTTGGCAAACAACGATTTGTTTGGCGGAAGCGGCAACAGCAATAAAAAGGAAAAATAAGAAAAATTTATACTTCATTATTTGTCGGAAAGTTTTTGTTTTAAGGTTTCCCAAGTGTAAATTTCACCAGTGTGTTTTTGCTGCAATTCTTCCGCAGCACTTTTTACAGAAAAGCCAGAAAGGTTTGCGCCCATCGGACTTTTTATTGCCGGCGTAATTAGGTAAGCGGCATTTTCGGCTTCGGTCATTTCACCCGGATTTCCATAATCTGCCACCAACAACAACGCTATTTTTTCTTCCTTGTTTTGGTCCAAATAATTGACCAAACACTCGATGGCATCAAATTTAAATTGTTTGCCTTTGGCGGTCACCAATTGCGCGGAATGCGTTTGGTCCACAATATTCATTTTGCAGAAACTGCATTGGTCTTTCCCGTATTCAATGGCTTCCGGTTCCACTTTGCAGGAAATTGTCAGCAACAAAACGATGGTCCCAATAAATAGTTTGAGGAGTTTAGTGTTCATTATTTTTGATTTTAATAGTTCATAAATATAGCAATAAAGATTTGAGCATTGAAAATTGAGCCATAAGAATTAATCTGCCAGAGAATCAATTTTATTATTCAACAACTATTTATGATTGTTTTTAAAATTGGTATAAAACGAGCACAGCTTCTATACTCGTTTTTATACCATAACAATAAAAATACTTTATGCTTATTTTTTTGATTTTGCTTCTTTTCTACCGACAAAAAACGCCACCAACGTCAGGATCATTCCAACAAATAAAAAGTAGGCGCCCAGTCTTGGATAAGAATGTGCCTTAAAATTTAGAATGTCTTTTGTTCCGAAAAGTGGCGGTTGAAAGCCCATGGCAGAACCATCGGGATTTTTAAAATTCATGATGGCTTTCGGATTTAAATTATGTCCATAATCGTACTCCCATAAATAAAAATCGTACATACCAGCAGTTCCTAAAATACTCATCAAAACAAACCAAGCCAAAAACAATTTATGGTTGCCCAAAAATCCGATGATTACGCCTAAAACCACCATAATACCTATGGCTACAGGAAATATTTTAAATTCGGGAATGGTTGCTGGAATGTCTTTCATTCCAACATAGTGGTTCATTAAATTG
>DATIRG010000044.1:0-2590 GCA_035470005.1 Lutibacter sp.
TTGAAATAACCTCTTAAGTGGTACAAAATAATGCTCCTAACTTTGCAGTAATCAATAATTTCCTATTTTTACCTCATGAAAAAACAATTATTCAAAATTTTGGGGAATCTAAACAAGATTTTGCTTCCAAGCTTTACTAAAAAACGACTGGATATGTCAAAAGCCAAAAAATGGCAAATGGCAATTATTGGCTGGCGATATTTTGTTACAAAAAATAGTTTGTAAATAGGTAAAAAATAGTATATTTGCACCCTCAAAACGGCCTCGTGGCGCAACTGAATAGCGCACTTGATTACGGCTCAAGAGGTTGATGGTTTGAATCCATTCGAGGTCACGAAAAAATGCAATTACTTTTTAAAGGTAATTGCATTTTTATTTTATAATATATCTTATCAACTTTACAACTCCTGATAAAATCGAATTGTTGCACTAAACATCAGAAAAATTACCTCTTAAAACTAATTTAAATTAAATGCACAATTTTTCAAATAAATGATAAAAGTCATTGAATTTACAATGTTTAAAAATTACTTTTACTTCATAGATTCATTACCTACTTTGTTTAAGTAATGTTTTTGATTTTTTTAGTTAGTAGTAAAAAAAGAAGGGACTGCCTGAAAAGGCAGTCTTTTTTCGTTTATGCCAATTCTTACCTTAAATAACTTCACACATCTCGCAATAGTTCATATCCGCTTTTAAAATCGTTTTTTTTGATTAATTCTGAATTTACACTATATTTAATAATGAAAAGCATATTTCGTATAAAATAGTGATTAAATTCTCGATTTTTTTCACAAAAAATTGAATATCTTTATGTCTTAAATAACCTCGTTTTTTAAAAAATAATTTTAACCAAAAACGCAAAGCCTTGAAAGTAAAAGTTAATGACTCGCACGAATTTGAATTTAAAAGTTCCGACGTTGAAAAATTAGATTTGCTAAAGCGCTCAGCTTCTAAATTTCATGTTATATCAAAGAACAAATCTTTTGACATAAAACTTGAAAAAGCTGATTTTAACATCCGAGAATATGTTATAAGCGTCAATACGAACAACTACACCATTAAAATCTCCAATGAAATAGATCAGCTTATTAAGGAAATGGGATTTACCATTGGCGCGTCTGTTAAAGCAAATAACATAAAAGCACCAATGCCAGGCATTATTTTAAGTGTGAATGTTGAAGAAAATCAGGAAGTTAAAGAAGGAGAAACCTTATTAATTTTAGAAGCAATGAAAATGGAGAATGCCATCAGCGCTCCAAAATCGGGATTTATCAAATCAATTTATGCCAAAAGCGGTGAAACTGTCGAAAAAGGAGCGCTCCTTATTGAAATGGCATAAACGGCATCATCCAAATTAATTATTGAAACTATCCAAAAACTTTAAAAATGAAAAAAATATTGGTGGCAAACAGAGGTGAGATCGCTATTAGGGTGATGAAAACCGCCCATAAAATGGGAATAAAAACGGTGGCAGTTTTTTCTGAAGCTGACAGGAACGCACCCCATGTTCGGTTTGCCGACGAAGCTATTTGTATTGGGGAAGCTCCTTCCAATAAATCCTATCTTTCCATCGAAAAAATTATTGACGCCGCTAAAAAATTACACGTTGATGCCATTCATCCAGGTTATGGTTTTTTAAGTGAAAATGCCGATTTTGCCGAAAAAGTGGAACAAAACAAAATGATATTTATTGGTCCAAAATCGAGCGCCATCAGAATGATGGGAAGCAAATTGGCAGCAAAAGACGCTGTTAAAAATTACAATATTCCCATGGTACCTGGAATTGACAGGGCGGTAACCGACCCAATTGAGGCTGCAAATATTGCACGTGAAATTGGTTTTCCCATTCTTATTAAAGCTTCCGCAGGGGGTGGCGGCAAAGGAATGCGTATTGTGGAAAATGAAAACGAAGTTGAACAGCAAATGAACCGCGCCATTAGTGAAGCAACTTCCGCGTTTGGTGATGGTTCCGTTTTTATTGAAAAATATATTACATCTCCAAGACATATTGAAATTCAGGTTTTGGCAGACAGTCATGGAAATATCTTACACTTTTTTGAAAGAGAATGCAGCATCCAAAGACGTCATCAAAAAGTGATTGAAGAAGCACCTTCGTCAATTTTAACACCCGAATTAAGAGCTAAAATGGGCGACGCAGCCATTAAAGTGGCAAAATCCTGTAATTATTTAGGTGCCGGAACCGTGGAGTTTTTAGTGGATGCGCATTTAAATTTCTATTTTTTGGAAATGAATACGCGTTTGCAGGTTGAACATCCGGTCACTGAATTAATTTCTGGTGTTGATTTGGTCGAGTTGCAAATTAAAATTGCTCGCGGTGAAGCCATTCCATTTAAGCAGGAAGATTTAAAAATTAACGGACATGCCTTGGAATTGCGCGTTTATGCTGAGGATCCTTTGAACGACTTTTTACCAAGCGTAGGAAATTTAAGCACGTATAAACTTCCGGTTGGTGATGGAATAAGGGTTGATAACGGATTTGAAGAAGGAATGGACATTCCTATTTACTACGATCCTATGCTTTCAAAATTAATAACCTACGGAAAAACGCGCGAGGAAGCCATTCAAT
>DATIRG010000045.1:0-7160 GCA_035470005.1 Lutibacter sp.
TTTATAAATTGCTGCACCATCTGTTGATAAAGTTGAAATTACAGGATTTGTGAATACCAAATTTGTTTGAGCTGCATCATAAGACCAATTTGCGTGACCTTTAGCTTCTTCGGCACCAATTTTTCCATTCCATGCTCCTGCGGTTGTTGCATTCCAACCAGACATTCCCCATTTTAAGGCTTGTGTATTTCTAAAACCATACATACGTAACAATGCCGTTCCATAACAAGCTGTTTGTCCGGTGTAACATACCATTAAAATTGGTTTTGTTCCTGCCAAAGCGCCTTCTGCCAAAATATTTGCGAAAGCAACGTTTTTAGCACCTGTGATATGTTTTGCTGCAAAGTCTGCGGCACTTCTTATGTCAACGATGTAATATTTGGCTAAAAATGCAGCTAAATCTGCTTCTGCAGGCGCTCCCTGAACAAAGCTTACACCGTCTGGTGAAGTTATAATTTTATCAATGTCAAGATTATTGGCTAACATATGATCTTTCATTAGGGTAAATGCCGGTGTTGTATTTACGGCCGCATCATCCCCTTTATCACAAGATGTTAAAAATAGCGTTGGAATCAATAAGAGTCCGATTAATATTAATGATAGTTTTTTCATAATTTGGTTCTTTTAATTAAAATGATATTGTTTGATGTTAATTATTCTACGATTGGGAAATTTTTAATTTCATTAGCTGAAAAGCCATCCCACCCTTTTTCAACCAAGATTTTATTCATAAAACTATTGGAGCCATAAGCCAAGTTTGAAACATCATAACCCAATAGGTGTAAATAAGCAACTACATAAGCTGCATGTTGTCCGGTATTGCAGTTAATCAATACTTTTTTGTCGGTTGGAAGCGCATAAAGGCTTGTTGTTGAAGACAGGGAAGCTCTTGGCTCAAATCTTACAGCACCTTCAATGTGACCCATATTGTAATTTTCTTCATTCACATAATTAACAATGAAAAAGCTAGACGGACTTTTAAATACCGAATCTGCTTTAACAATAAACTCACTGTAAGGTTTTGCGAAAGCGTCTTTTAAACGTGCATTTAAAATTTCTTTTCCTTCTGTTTTTCCGGTTTTAAGTATTGGAAACGAAGAATTTGCTGGTTTTTCATTTGACATCGTCTGCAATTTGTCAGCAAAAATATTTGTTGAATTTTTTACCCACATTTTTTCGGCAAATTCAGATTTCCAAGAACTCATTCCCCATTTTAAACTATAGGCATTGTTATAGCCTGCAAGTCTTAATAAACTGGTGTAATAAGCTGCGGCCTGACCTGAATAACACACGATTGTTATTTTGTCAAAATTTGCAGGGGTGATTTTTTTTTCGAAATAATTTAATAATTCTGCGGGTGCAACATTTACGGAATTTTTTATATGTCCGTAGGTAAACCAACTTTCAGTTCGGGTATCAATCACCAAATACTTTTTATTGGCTAAGTTGTCTTTAATTTCCTCTGCCAACACTAAAGTTGGTGCATCAGTATTTATAAAATTTCCATTTTCTTCGAGATATTTGACCAACAATTCAAATTCCGATTTAGCGGTGTCTAAATTATCTTGTGCGTTACTTTTAAAGCCACTTAATAAAGTAGTTGCCATAAAAAGCAGTACAAAATACGATGTTATTTTTTTCATAATAGTGTATAATTTATTAATGATATTAGTGTTAATTTATACTTCAAAATTAATTCTGGAGGCGAATTATTTATATGACATTTGTCACCCGTCGTACAATATATATTTGTTCTTCACAGTAACAAATGTTACAAGAATTTTCAAAAAAAATGTAAATTGATATGGTGAAATTACAGGTAGTAAAAAATGATGTTTTTGATATAAATTTTTGCAGTTTTAGGGCAAAAAGTTGAAGTTTAAAAAATATAATTTTAATGTTGAAGCAAAAAAAAAGCTGTTAAAAAAACAGCTTTTTGTAATAGATATTAACAACCGCCTTCTGCGGGAGCTTTCTTTTTCTTTTCAAGAGTAATTACCTTTTTGGGTGTTGCTGCCACCACTTTAACAATTGGTGTTGTATTTGCTTTTTTAATGGATTCATTTATAAAAGCGGTCACATCGGCTTTCGATTTTTCTATCTCACTGTTTTTGGTGATCAGTTTATTTTGCAAATAACTGTTTTCAATCGCCAACAACTTAATATTTTCATACCCTAATTGATATAAAATAAGAAAAGGAGCATTCGGCTCTTGTGGATTATTTCCATATAAAACAGCCGTTTTATTATTCTCCTTTAATTCATCGAAAACCTTTATATTGTCTTCACTTAAAATTTCGGCGGCGTAAACATTAATCGCATTTTCTATATGCCCTTTTTCAAAATCATATTGATTTCTGATATCAATTAATACATAATCCGGATTGTTTAGCTCATTTAAAGCGACCAGATAATTTTCGCCTGTTATTTTTTCAAGCGTGGTTTTGGTATTGATGGCGTAGGAATTTTTCGGTTTTTTATAGGTTAATAGACCTATTATTACTGCCAGAATAAAAATTACAGCAGCGATAGATATACGTTTGGTTTTTTCTAATTCTTTCATAAGTGTTTATTATAAAGTTTTTAAAATTAACAACCGCCTTCTGCAGGAGCTTTCTTTTTCTTTTCAACGGTGATTACTTTCTTTGGAGCCTGTTTTACAGCTTTTGGCGCTTCAACTTTAAATTGTTCAGGATAAACCACTCCAAAAAACATACTGGCTGCTTTTCTTGTTGCATACAGTTCAGCATCTGAGGCCGGCATATTATCAGCAGGTTTCAGCGGATTAATAATTGTTGCATACCACTCATTTATGCCGCCTTTTAAAACACGCATATTTTTATAACCCAACCGGTTGCATAAAATCCACGCCTGATCTGCATAAAAATGATCGTTTGAAAAAAGCACCACATCGTACTGATTTTGATTTAAGTAGCCTGTATTTTCTTCTTTAAATAAATTTTTTAGAGGAATATTAATCGCATTCGGCAGTGTGTAACTGGCAAAAC
Organism: Lutibacter sp.; assembly: GCA_035470005.1. GTDB lineage: Bacteria > Bacteroidota > Bacteroidia > Flavobacteriales > Flavobacteriaceae > Lutibacter. The sequence continues at coordinate 3,009 of DATIRG010000045.1, forward strand.
TTTTTTCATCTCTTACATCAATTAAAATGAAAGAAGGATCCTGATTGATGATGATATGTGCCAATCGGTCGGTAGTCATATATCTTTCCGGACTGATGGTGTTGCTTAATAATTCTTCGGGCTTTATGCCTTCATGCTTTTGATATTTTGGCAATAAAACCAATCCACCGGCAAGTAAAATTAAAATTACCGCCAAAATTGTATATCTGAAAGCTAAAACTTTTGCTATCTTTTTTTTAACCATGGTATTGATTTTTTTATTAGTAAAATACTTTTTTAACTCTTTTACGCACCATATCAGCTACTACAAAGGCAACAATCGCAATTATGGAAAATATAAATACAAACCAATATGGATTTATGCCCAGCGAATCTTCCAGGGTGACATTGCCATAAAAATAGCCGTTGTAAATTGGCTCGAAGATGGTGTACATTTCAGAAAAAATAAAAACGCCAACCATAATGCCGCCAACATAAACAATGGCATCTATTTTGCCGATGGCCACTGCGCATAAACTTGTACCAGGGCAAAATCCTGCAGCAACAAACCCGACACCCATAATAATTCCGCCAATAATGGCTCCCCATAAATAAAATGGGTGAACGTATAATTGAGTGACATCTAAGTAGCCAAGGTAATCCATATAATAGACGCCTATTACCGACACCAACGCCGCTGTAAAAAATACTTTTAAAACGGCAAAATCATAGCCGTAAAATTGGCCGGCTAGCTTTCTGGATGATGAAAATCCAGACGCTTCCAAAACAAACCCGAAAGCAATACCGATTAATATGGCGATGATACTGTCCCATTCTGCTGGAATTACGCCGTTAGGAATTAAAGGTCCCATAATTTTTATTTTTATTTTTAATTAAATCCAGTTTTTTCTAAAAAAGTAGGCAAATGCGTAAGCCGATCCAAAAATGGCAAACATGGTGATAAAACCACCTGTTGATAGTACTGCCATACCGCTTAAGGCAGCACCACTTGTGCAACCTCGGGCAATTTGCGCACCCAATCCAAACAAAACACCACCGCCCAAAGCAAATATGAGTCTGCGTTTACTTGTTATATTAGGTGAGTGTTGTACCCTCCAGCCAATTCTTCCGTTTAAACCGCCAGATATAAATGCGCCAATTAAAACGCCCAACGCTTCAAATACCAGCCAGGTTTTCATTGGTGATTCATCTTCCGTTATAAATTGGCTATAATAGGCATTGTTTTCGGCATGCGTTGGTGCAACAGTTTCAACAATAGAAACCACGCTACTTTTCATGGCGCCACTTGCCCCTAAACCTCTGCCGGTCATATAAAATGTAAATAATATGATGATGCCCAGCAGAAAACCTCCAAAGTAAGGATTCCAATAAACGTGTCTGTTTTTTTGTTTTTTATCTTTTGTCATGATATATTGTTTTAATATAGAAAACGGGTTAGTTGTCCGGCTTCTACCATTACAAATCTAAATATTAATCCGCCCAAAATAACCAGCATTGCCGGCACTATTACCGGGACTTTATATCCAATAAGTTCAATGAGTTCAAGCGATGCAGGGATTATCAATCCCAGAAGCACCACAAAACCAAAAAACATCAGCGTAAAATCGCCGCCAACCAATAATTGCATAGCTTCAAGCTGCACTTGCGAACCTGCATAATAACCCATAATCATATGGACAATTAAAGCCAATTCAATAATGATCAATCCTAAATCTATTTTTCCGAACAAATGCTTTTCTTTGGTAGTTTTTGCCATTAAAATAATTGCCGCAGCGCCAGTTGAAAGACCCGAAGTTAAAAACAACGGTCCTAAAATGGCATTGTTCCAAAGCGGTCTTGCATTAAAAGCCGACAGTAATATACCGGTATAAACACCCAAAACCAATGTTAATGGAATTAAAGCGTAGGCTATGTAGATTCTGTTTGTTTTTAAGAATTGTTCAAACCTTGTCAAAAATTTGAATTTTTTAAACAATTTTAACTTTTCTTCGGTTTTCGGATAGTTTTCACTGTAATAACTGAATAGCCACAAAAATGAAAGCGGTGTTACAATAAGCAAAACCCATGCACCCCAAGACATTGGAGATTCAATTCTGAAGGTAGTGTATAACTGCCAGGTATATAATTTATGTTGTAAATCATAAACCAAAGCCAATAAGCCAATTGAAAGTGCTATTGGCGGAATGATTGCGGCATATTTAACAGCTGCCGGATACTCTTTTTCTTTTCCCAACACATAAAATAGCGCTGCAAAAAACAGGATTCCCGCCGCAATTCCTCCCAAAAACAGGTAGAGCGATATTGGCCAGTGCCAAATTTGCAAATATGGATCTATATGAGGAATGTTTCTTCCGCTTGTAAATAATTCTTCTTGCATAATTTTAATATTAAATTAAGTAAAAAACGTGTGGATTGGTTCCTGCTTCAGGAGCCAATGTTTTGTGTTTTCTGTTTTTCAGTAATTGTGAAACTTCACTTTGCGGATTGTCTAAATCTCCAAAATACATACATTTTGTTGGACAAACAGATACACAAGCCGGAAGTTGTCCTTTTTCCAATCGGTGATGACAGAAGGTGCATTTATCAACATAACCATCGGGATGTTGAAAACGTGCATCGTAAGGACAAGATTCTATACAAGCGCCGCAACCAATACATTCGTTTGGCGTTACCATAACGATCCCGCCATCAACGATATGACTTGCGCCGGTTGGGCAACATCTAACGCAAGGTGCATTTTCGCAATGGTTGCATCTTTCAGATTTTAATTCCAGATCCAAGTTTGGATACGAACCATTTACAGTTTCTGTAATCCAATCTCGGCAATACCCAATAGGTACGTCGTTTTCAGTTTGACAAGCAACAACGCAATCACTACATCCGACACATTTTAAGGTGTCAATTACCATTGCATATCTCATATCTCAGTATTTTTATGTGGGTTCTCAGTTAAAATTGCAACAAAATTTCCTCTCATTCCGGTACCGCCCATAATTGGGTCGGTGAAAACTTTAGAAATAAGTTCCGTGTCGTTTATTCCTCTTCCGTTAGCCCGGCTTAGTTTTTTATTTTCATGTCCGAACCCGTGAACCATATAAACAGAATCCCAACGAACTCTTTCGGTAACTCTCACTTTTATGCTGAATGAAGAAATAATATCATCCTGATTTTTTAACCAAACTTCTTGTCCGGTTTTCAAACCAATGATTCTGGCAACTTTCGGATTTACCCAAAGGTCATTTTCTTTTTTTAAATCGTTTAAATTAGGGTTGTTTACCGTTCTGCTGAAAGTGTGCATAGGCGCTCTTCCGTAATTTAATCGGTAAAAACCTTGAGGCGGTTCGGGATGTTTTGTATAATTTGGCATTGGATCAAATCCTAAATCTTTTAATTCCTGGGAATAAAGATGAATTTTACCGTTATCTGTCGGAAACGTATACGTTTCATCTTCATTAATATACATTGATCCAGACTTGCGAGGATAATTTTTTACGCCAATTTTTTCCATTTCTTCTAAGGAAGTGCCCATTTCTTTCAACTGCCATTCAATCACTTCTTTAAAATCATCGTAATTGAAATAGTCACCCAAACCTAAGCGTTCCCCAATTTGTTTGGCCATCCACCATGCAGGTTTTGAGTCGTATTTTGGTTCAACAGCAGGAATTCTTACCGCTATGGAAGGTTCTCTGTTGGTTGCGGAACGAATATCATCGTAACGTTCCAAATAGGTGCATTCCGGTAAAACAACATCAGCGTAACCGGTAACATCCATCGGCATTGTATCTACAACAACCATAAAATCTAAAGCGTCCATGGCATCTTCCAACAATTTTTTGTTTGGGATTGCTTTGGTGATGTTTGTGCCTGCAACCATTAATGCTTTAACCGGGTATTTATTGTCTTTATCAGGCAACATACATTTCATGACTTCAGTGGTAATTCCCATTTGCGCTAACGGATATTTTTCGCCAATTTCTTTCCATCCCCATTTTGGTTCAGGATAAGCAGGTGCCGGAAAATTAGGAACTTTAGCAGCTTCTTTAAAGTAGAATCCGCCGCGTCGTCCCCAGGAACCCAATAAGGCATTTAAAATTGCCATGGCTCTTGCTCTTTGTGAATCATCACCATACCAAACCACGTGGCGGCCGGGAT
>DATIRG010000046.1:0-2585 GCA_035470005.1 Lutibacter sp.
AACCACTTTTTTTTATTTTATTTCACAGGCCTTTTTTTGAGGCTAAAAATTGCTGAAAATCAGTGTGTTAATGCGGTGTTTGACGGGTTTTTCATTGTTGATAAAAAGTACAAAAACAACGTGACAAAAAGGCCATAAAAAAGTGAAAAGTCGTATATTGCTTTGTTAAAAATTGACACAAAATTAAATAAAAATTTATGGCAGACGGAGAAAAAATTATACCAATTAATATTGAAGATGAAATGAAATCTGCTTACATTGATTATTCAATGTCAGTAATAGTTTCAAGGGCATTGCCTGATGTGCGAGATGGGTTGAAACCCGTACACAGAAGGGTGCTTTTTGGTATGCATGAATTAGGAATTAAAGCAACAGGGTCTTATAAAAAATCAGCAAGAATAGTAGGAGAAGTTTTAGGAAAGTATCACCCTCACGGTGACACTTCAGTTTACGACGCCATGGTGCGTATGGCCCAGGAATGGAGCATGCGCTATATGATGGTGGACGGACAGGGAAACTTCGGTTCTGTAGATGGCGACAGTCCGGCTGCAATGCGGTATACAGAGGTTCGTATGAAAAAGATTTCGGAAGAAATGCTTGCGGACATTGAAAAAGAAACTGTTGACCATCAATTAAACTTTGATGACACCTTAGAAGAACCGACCGTTTTACCTACCAGAATTCCCACGTTGCTGGTGAATGGCGCTTCAGGTATCGCTGTTGGGATGGCCACTAATATGGCACCTCACAATTTAACGGAAGTTATCAATGGCACTTTGGCCTATATTGACAACAGGGATATTGAAATTTCTGAATTGATGCAGCATATTAAAGCACCCGATTTTCCAACCGGAGGTATCATTTATGGTTATGAAGGCGTAAAAGAAGCTTTTGAGACGGGCAGAGGAAGAATCGTCATGCGTGCAAAAGCCATTATTGAAGAAGTTCATGGTCGTGAAAGCATTATTGTCACTGAAATCCCTTATCAGGTGAATAAAGCAGAAATGATCAAAAAAACTGCTGAGTTGGTCAATGATAAAAAACTGGAAGGCATTGCGAATATTCGTGATGAATCGGACAGAAATGGAATGCGTATTGTTTACATTCTAAAACGTGATGCCATCCCTAACATTGTTTTAAATAATTTATTCAAATATACCGCGCTTCAAACATCATTCAGCGTAAATAATATTGCCTTGGTAAAAGGGCGTCCGGAACAGTTAAACCTGAAACAATTAATTCATTATTTTGTTGAGCACAGACATGAAGTTGTTGTGCGAAGAACAGAATTTGAACTCAAAAAAGCCGAAGCAAGAGCGCATATTTTAGAAGGATTAATTATTGCGAGCGACAATATTGATGAAGTGATCAAAATCATCAGGGCGTCCTCAAATGCTGACATTGCAAGAGAAAGTTTGATGACACGTTTTGAGTTGTCTGAAATTCAGGCACGCGCCATTGTTGAAATGCGTTTGCGTCAATTAACGGGTCTTGAGCAAGATAAATTGAGAACTGAGTATGAAGAAATTGTTAATTTAATTATCGATTTAAAGGATATTTTGGCAAACGAAGAAAGGCGTTTTGAAATCATTAAAAATGAACTGATTGCCATAAGAGATAAATATGGTGACGAACGCAGATCAGTTATTGAATATGCCGGCGGAGATTTGTCTATTGAAGATATGATTCCAAATTCAAACGTGGTGGTGACTATTTCACACGCTGGTTATGTTAAACGCACAAACTTGGATGAATATAAAGTTCAAAACAGGGGCGGACGCGGACAAAAAGGCGTTGCCACAAGAACTGAAGATTTCTTGGAACATTTATTTATGGGTACCAACCATCAATACATGTTATTCTTTACCCAAAAAGGAAAAGTATTTTGGATGCGTGTTTATGAAATTCCTGAAGGCGGAAAAACGTCAAAAGGCAGGGCCATCCAGAATTTGATAAATATTGAGCAGGACGATACGGTTAAGGCATTTTTGGTTACGGAAGATTTAAAAATTGAGTCTTATGTTAACAGCCATTATGTGATTATGGCCACCAAAAAAGGTCAGGTTAAAAAGACTTCTTTGGAGCAATATTCACGACCAAGAGCAAACGGAATTAATGCAATTACCATTAAAGACGGAGATGAACTTATAGAAGCCAAATTAACAACCGGCGAAAGCCAGGTGATGTTGGGTCTAAAATCTGGTAAAGCCATCCGATTTGAAGAAAGCAAAACGCGTCCGATGGGCCGAAATGCTTCCGGTGTGCGCGGAATTACTTTGGCCAACAAGCACGATGAAGTTATTGGTATGATAGCCGTTGATGATATCAACAGCGATATATTGGTAGTTTCTGAAAACGGCTACGGAAAACGCTCCAAATTAGAGGATTACCGAATAACCAACAGAGGCGGTAAAGGTGTAAAAACAATCAATATTACTGAAAAAACCGGTAATTTAGTGGCTGTAAAAGATGTAAAAGATGATGACGATTTAATGATTATCAACAAATCAGGAATTGCGATCAGACTGGCCGTTGGTGATTTGCGCGTTATGGGCAGAGCAACAAAAGGCGTTAAATTGATCAAT
>DATIRG010000047.1:0-4815 GCA_035470005.1 Lutibacter sp.
AATCAATTGTGAAAGAATAGAATATAATTCAATCACGACCTCTGTTTGTGAAGTTGGAACCGTAATTTCAAAAGTGCCCTGGGTTGGATTTGGATAGGCAAAAACTGTATCAAAAGCATCGATGGTTTTTGAATAGATTCCTTCGCAGGAAACTGCTGTTTTAACTTCCAAAATATCGCCGCCTTTTACATCAACAGAAAATATTGGCGCATTGGTTTCAAATTGTTCCTGTCCGTTTACATACACAATATAAGGTGCAGTTCCTTTTTCAATTTCTACGGAAGCTTTGCCTGAAACAACACTCGATTTTCCTGAAACTGTTGTTCCTGCAGCAACCGTAACGGTATAACATTGCGTGTAAGTTTCTCCAGTAACGCCAATACAGAAATTATAGGTTCCCGGAGGCAAATTTGCAGAGGTTGAAGTTGTATTTGTAAAATTTAATGCAACACTATTTATTGTCACAGTATAATTAAGTGTCTTAATAGCCGTAATTTTAATTTGTCCGTTGTTTTTTCCCGGACAGGTTTCGCTAAGTGTTTCAACCGTAAAATTATTCGCCGGTAAGGTGAAACACCCTGTAGCATCAACCAATGAACCAGGTGTGGTATTTGGACATAGATCTAAATTATTCAAAACACCGTCATTATCTATATCATTTGGATTAATTTTAGGCACACCACAAATTTCAAGGCTCCAGCTATTGATTGTTCCAATATCTACAGGCCCTGAATCCACCACTTTTAAAGTCCAGTTTCCAAAAGATTCTTCATCATAAAAATTTGATAAGGTTCCTTCCGGGCTAAAAGTGCCTGTAAATGGAGCCGTTCCTCCACTAATTGAGTTTAAAGCGCTATCATCAAAAACGGTATTAATATAACCAGTTCCCTCATCACCATTATTGGCAGATAACATTACTTGTCTGCCGCCTGGACTTATTAAAGTCAAATCCAAATCGCCCACCCATTCATGCGTAATATTTACAATAACATTTACGTCTCTTATAATTTTGTTGTCGGAAATTGTAATGGTTGAAGAAATGCCTGTGGCGTTGTCATCTGGAATATTCTTTGGCACATCTATTGAATTCTTGGTGTCACAAACGTCATTTTCAGTAGAAAATTTAAATATAGTGGAAAAAACACTCTCACCGCACTCGTTCAAAGATTTAACCCGCCAAAAATAAGTTGTTTTAGGCTGTAAATTTTGGGGATAATAAGTGCTTACATTTACATTGGCAGCTTCTAAAACGGTCCCGAAATTGGAGTTTTCAGCAATTTGAACACTATAACTGGTTGCATTGATGTCATCATTCCAATTCAAATTAAATGGTTTTAATACATCTATCGCATTGTTATTAGGGAAAACCAAGGTTGGCGCCACAATAGTTGCGCTGTATACACCCAAATTGATATTGGTTGTTTTACTTACGGAAGCTGAAGTTCCCTTTATCGAAATATCATAATTTCCCACAACGGAAATTCCGTTAATGGTGACTTGAACATTGGTGTTGTTGCTAGTTGCAGTGGCCGGACTAAAGCTAACGGTTGAACCGACAGGATATCCGGTGGCAGAAAAAGTTGTTACTTCATTAAAGCCTAAAAAAGTGTTATAGGTAAATGAATAAACCGCATTGTCTGGGATGCAAACTTTATTAGCATAAGACACAAAATTCATAATAAATTCAGAAGTTTGCACCGTAATATTTTTTGTGTTTACCGAATAAAAAATATTCCCCACACTTTCGACTTTGATTCTTCCTGTTGCTGTTGCATTATTTGGAACGTTAATTTCTTGAGATCCATCATTTGAGACATTTGAAGCCAAAGTTATTGGAAAAGTTAAACCCCCATCGGTGGAGAAAAGAATATTGACAAAAGCACAACTTACCGGTGCCAAATTGCTGTTGGCAACATCCCAAGTAATTGTTTGAGCTGTTCCTGCTCCCCAAATAACTGTTGCTGATTGTGAAGTAACTTTAAACGGGCCCGAATCTCCAGCAACCGTGACTGTTGTTTCTTTGCTTGCTGTTTGTCCGCCGCCAATACGATTGTCTCTAACGTTGACCCCAAATTTCATGGTTCTGCTTACAGACGGCAATACTTCATATGTATCTGACAAATTCCCTGCATTTATGATTGTTTGATTCGGAAAATAACGCCTTGAAGAACTGCTGGGTGGAATTGACCTAAAAGCAGGACCTGCAATAGCGGTTGAAACCAATGGATATGTTGTAATTTCTATATCCAACTGCTCCCAAGTGTAAGTTAAATTATCTCCATTACTATCTGTTGCGTTGGCATTTAAAATAAAAGGTGTTGATTTTGGAATGGTGTAATTTAACAGATCATTTATAACTGGCGCACTGTTTCCTGTGTTGGATAAAACGGCACAAGTACTGCTTCCTATTGAAATATTCGCCCACATTTCCCTAATGCTCACCAAATGAAAATATGAATCTGCTCTTGTTTGCACATTTTGCGGGGCACAAAGTCCGGCATAAGCCATAATGGTTGACCCGCTTCCCGGCTCTACAGCCGTTCCGGCGTTCCTATTGCTTCCTGCACAATTCCCTGCATCTCCGTTAAAAGTATGGTGAGCGCCATATTGATGACCCATTTCATGCGCCACATAATCGATGTCGTAAGCATCGCCAATTGGACTGGGAGAGCCTGTAATTCCTCTAGCCTTTTGACCAGTGACACAAGGCGAATTTAGCTGTGCCAATCCCCCTCCACCGGTACTAAAGGTGTGTCCAATATCATAATTAACCGATCCAATGATGGAATTAATGGTGGTCTGGCTTTCATCAATTAACTTATTGGAATCGTTATTTGTAAAATTATCGGTAGCTGCATCCAAAAAAATAACATTTGTGTTATTTGCCACAAGTATCATAGTTAACGCAACATCTTTTTCAAAAAGTCCGTTCACCCTTGTCATTGTATTTACTATTGCCGATAAAACTGCTGCCTTTTTTACTTCCTCTGTTGCTGAAGGACTGATATTTTGCCTATTTATATGAAATTGTGAATATTCTCCGGTTGTGGCAACCGCCAATCTAAAAGTTCTTAACTTTCCGTCGTTGGCATTTTCAGTTTTCGCAGCTGTGGTTATTGTACTTGTTTTTTGCGAAGTGTTTATTTCATCAAATTTACATTCAAACGGTTCAATAGATGGCAAATTTTTGCTCGAATAAACCATGTATGAATCGCCTTTTTCGGTAGTTGGATCAATATAAACGGTTCCTTCGGCAGTTCGCATTACCATTGCATGCAAGCCCATAGACGTTATGCTGAACCTAATTACTGAACCAGAATTTTCAACTCCTTTACCAACATAAGACCTGATATTCGGATATTGCTTTTGAAGATTTTCATCCATTATGGAGGCTTCAAATATTTGGTACTTTTCCAAAATTCCTTTTTCGTTCGGAAAACTTATAACGGTACCCGATTTTTCCAAATTCTCTTTTCGCTTTGGCGCCTTGCTTAACTTGCTTTTGAGTTGGTTTAAATTAAGCTCGTAGCTTTCAAATTTATTTGGAACGGATTTTCTGGCTAATTTTTTTGAATTACTCTTTTCAAAGCCAGTTCTTTTAGACCATAATTCATCTGAATTTTGAGCCGAAACAGCAAAAAAGATAAGACACAAAGAAAGTGTTAAAAGAAACTGTTTTTTATAATGTTGTTTCATCTGGCGTTTTAATTTTTAAAAGGTCCTCTGGAATTTGTGTGCCATCAACATTCATTAAATGAATCATATATGCTCACTTCATTAATAAATTTGAAAATGCCAGATGCCCAATTCACAAATATAGAATGATAATATGTTGTGCACAATTATAATACCAAATTAATTACGCATAGCAACCCCATTTTGATTAATTAAAGTATTTTTGTGAACCATATAACCAAACCTGTTTTCAACATTGAAAATTTACAGCGATTTAGCAGAATATAACGCAACAAATAAAACTTTTGTGACCATTGGCACCTTTGATGGCGTGCATCTTGGTCATCAAAAAGTTTTGTTAAATCTTATCAATAGTTCAAAAAAGAACAATGCCAACGCTGTTTTGTTAACTTTTTTCCCACATCCAAGAATGGTTTTGCAGAAAGATTCCCAAATTAAATTGATTAACACCATTGAAGAACGGATTGAATTGTTAAAAAAAACAGGATTAGACGCCTTGGTTATTCACGAATTCACTGAAGATTTTGCCGAAAAAACCGCAATGGATTTTGTAAAAAATGTGCTGGTTGACCACCTTAAAATTTCCAATTTAATCATTGGTTACGACCATCGTTTCGGTAAAAACAGGGAAGGTAATTTCGAGCAATTATCTGAATACGGGAAGATTTTTGGTTTTGAAGTAAACAAAATTTCCCAACAAGAAATTGACCATATCACTATCAGTTCAACAAAAATCAGAAAAGCCATTGAACTTGGCAATATAGAAGAAGCAAACCGCTATTTGGGTTATCAATTTATGCTAACTGGAGAAATTGTAAAAGGTAAAAATTTAGGCGAGAAAATAGGATTTCCAACCGCAAATTTATTTATTGAAGAAACTTATAAATTATTGCCTAAAACCGGCTCTTACATTGTAAAGTCTGAACTGGAAAATGAAACCGTTTACGGCATGATGAATATCGGATACAACCCAACAGTAAAAGGAAAAACCCAAACGATCGAAATTCATTTTTTTAACTTCAACAAAGATTTATACGGAAAAAAAATACAAATTGATGTGTTGAAATTTTTACGCGACGAACAAAAATTTGACTCTGTTGATGCCCTGAAAAATAAGTT
>DATIRG010000048.1:0-2618 GCA_035470005.1 Lutibacter sp.
GCAAAAACTTTTTTATACAATGTTGGCTTAACTTCTTTGGTTGTTGGCGCTAACGGCGATTATACGGTAAAATCATCCGAAGATTTATATTCCAACAATGATATGTTGGGAAAATTATTGTCGAGTTATGAAGAGCATTCCAAAGGAAAGAAAACCTTGATTTTCAATAACGGAATCAGCACTTCACAGCATGTTTATGAAATGTTCAGGGCTGCAGGCTATACCATTGCACATTTGGACAATACCGCTACAAAAAAAGAAAGGGAACTCATTTTAAAGTGGTTTAAAAAAACACCAAATGCCATTTTAACTTCGGTAAGTATTTTAACCACCGGTTTTGATGAACCTACAGTTGACACGATTATTTTAAACAGGGCCACAAAATCACTGACCTTATATTATCAAATGATTGGCCGCGGCTCCCGGATTTTAAAGACTAAAAACACGTTTAATGTGATTGATTTGGGGAATAATTTCCACCGATTTGGTCCGTGGGGAGCCGATTTAAACTGGCAAAGTATTTTTACATCGCCAAATTATTATCTTGACAAATTGCTGAATGATGAAGAACTGGAAAGCAATTTTGAATATCAAATGCCAACGGAACTCCGTAATGAATTTTCCAACTCGCTAACCGTTCATTTCGACATCAAACAAACCTATAAAGATGCCGTTAAAATAGGAGAATCTTCAAAAGTTGTTTTGGAACGTTCCATTGCGCAACACGCCAAAATATGTGTCGAAAATAGCGAAGATGTTTATGACGCTTTAATTTTAGCCAACAAATTAGGCGAAGATATTGAATACAGAATTCATCATTACACCAAATGCATCAGCAAAAGCACCACAAATTTTGCAGATTGGCTTAAAGACGATTACGGAAAAAAATTGCGTTTGTATTTGCGCGATAATTTCGATACTGTTTTTGAAGAAGTTTATGGCAGGCCACCGGAAGATTAATTTGCGCTTAAATACTGATTTTAATCTGATTACTCTAAAATATTTCTTTTCCCTAGGTAAATTTATTTAGGGATTTTTTGTTCCTATTTTTTGCAAGCTTCTTTGTAAAAGACTTTTATGATTATTTAATAGTTCAAAAAAATAATTTACAAAGTTAAAAAAAATACCTACTTTTAATTCCCCTCTATTTGAAAACCCCCTAAAATAAGAATTTATCATTTAAGGTAGATTGTAATTAACTTAAACTAATTAACTAAATCTAATTATGAAAAAATTATCACTTTTATTTTTATTGCTGATTTTTGGAATACAAAGTCAGCAAGCACAAACTTTTGAATTTAAAGCCAGCGAAATAGACATTCCGTATGAGCGATTTGTATTGCCAAACGGGTTAAAATTATTGGTTTATGAAGATCATAAAGCACCAATAGTTGCTGTTAATGTATGGTATCACGTAGGATCTAAAAATGAAAAGCAAGGCAAAAGCGGTTTTGCTCATTTGTTTGAACATTTGATGTTTAATGGAAGTGAAAATTTTAAGGATGATTATTTTCAGGCTTTGGAAAGAATTGGGGGAACCGATGTTAACGGCACCACAAATTCCGACAGAACCAACTATTTTCAAAATGTACCGGTAGCAGCACTTGACCAGGTTTTATTTTTGGAATCTGATCGCATGGGACATTTATTAGGCAATATTGACCAAGAATTGTTAGATGAACAGCGGGGCGTTGTTCAAAATGAAAAAAGACAAGGTGAAAATCAACCTTATGGAAAACAATGGGAATTGCTTACAAAAGCAATGTACCCAAAAGGGCATCCATATTCCTGGACGGTTATTGGGGAAATGGAAGATCTCAATGCGGCTTCATTGGAAGATGTCCATGAATGGTTTAAATCTTATTATGGCACTGCAAATGCGGTAATTGCGATTGCGGGAGACGTGAACCCACAGGAGATTTACGCGAAGGTTTTGAGTTATTTTGGGGACATTCCATCCGGTCCAACGGTTGAAAGACAAGAAGTTAATGTTCCAATCCATAATGGAGATACTTATCAAGTTTATGAAGACAGAGTTCCTGAAACCAGAATTTTATTGGCTTGGAATACCCCAGAATTGGGAAATAAAGAAGATGTGCAATTTGATTTAATTTCAGCTATTTTATCGAGCGGAAAAAATTCCAGGTTGTATAAAAAATTAGTTTACGAAGATCAAACTGCCAGTTCTGCAGTTTCTTTTCAGTCTTCCAGTGAAATTTCAAGTAATTTTATCACTTATGTGAATGTAAAACCTGGTGGCAATGCTGAAATTGTGAAGGCTACTTTATTGGCTGAATTAGATAATTTTATAAAAAATGGACCTACTGAAGCTGAATTGAAAAGAGTGAAAGCATCTTATTTTGCCAGCTTTATTAAAGGACTTGAGCGCATTGGAGGTTTTGGAGGAACTTCGGATATTTTAGCTTCCAATGAAACTTATTTTGGTGATGCATCCAATTACAAAACAACACTTAAATATGTGCAAGATGCTACCATAGAAGATCTTAAGGCCACAGCCCAAAAATGGCTGACCAAAGGAAAACATACCTTAATTTGCAATCCATTTCCAGAATACAGCATCGTAAAATCTTCCGTTGACAGAACAAAAATTCCAGCAG
>DATIRG010000049.1:0-10588 GCA_035470005.1 Lutibacter sp.
GTGATTACGATTTTGCGAAACATTTCAATCTTGAAATTCCGAATATTTTTAAAGGTGTCAATATTTCCCAAGGCGCATATACCGATAAAGAAAATTCAGTCATGGCAAATTCCGATTTTTTGAACGGATTGCCTTACAAAAAAGCACTGAAACGCATTATTGACGAAACCGAGCAACTTAATATTGGATACGGGAAAGTAAATTATCGCTTGCGCGATGCTGTTTTTAGCCGTCAGCGTTATTGGGGAGAACCATTTCCTGTGTATTACAAAAATGGTTTGCCGCAAATGATTGACTTAAAACAGTTGCCGATTGTGTTGCCCGAAGTAGAGAAATATTTGCCAACAGAAGACGGAAAACCGCCTTTGGGAAATGCAACAGTTTGGGCTTGGGATAGGGAAAAATCGGCAGTTGTCAGCAATCAGTTGATTGATCATATAACCATTTTTCCTTTAGAATTAAATACGATGCCGGGTTGGGCGGGAAGTTCTTCCTATTTTAACCGGTATATGGATCCGCACAATACAGAAGAATTTGTGAGCGAAGATGCTGTAAATTATTGGCAGGATGTTGATTTATACATTGGCGGCAGCGAACACGCAACAGGACATTTATTGTATTCACGTTTTTGGCAAAAATTCTTGTTCGACAAAGGCATTGTTCCTGTTGATGAATATGCTAAAAAGCTGATTAACCAGGGAATGATTATGGGCACGAGCGCGTTTGTTTATCGGGTTGACGGAGAAAATAAATTAGTATCAAAAGGATTAATTGAAAATCTAAACGTGCAGCCAATTCACGCTGATGTTTCACTTGTAAATGCTTCAGATGAATTGGACATAGAAGCTTTTAAAAAATGGAGAACAGAATATAAAGACGCTGAATTTATTTTAGAAGACGGAAAATATATTGTTGGTCGCGAAGTCGAAAAAATGTCGAAATCCAAATACAATGTGGTAAATCCGGATCAGATTTGTGAGGAATACGGCGCCGACAGTTTAAGGATGTTCGAAATGTTTTTAGGTCCGCTGGAACAGTCGAAACCCTGGAAAACTTCGGGAATTTCCGGAGTGCTTAGTTTTCTGAAGAAATTATGGAAACTGTATATTGTGGAGAATAAATTTTCTGTTTCAGAAGAAAATCCATCAAAAGAAGAGTTTAAAATTCTGCATAAAACCATCAAAAAAGTGGAGGAAGACATTGATAATTTTTCTTTCAACACTTCGGTTTCAACCTTTATGATTGCGGTGAACGAATTAACCGCTTTAAAATGCAACAAACGCGCAATTTTAGAACCAATGGCGATTCTTCTGGAGCCTTATGCACCGCATATTTCCGAAGAATTGTGGAAAAACTTAGGACATACAACCTCAATTTCAACAGTTGATTTTCCGGTTTTTGTACCAAAATATTTGGTTGAAAGCGTGAAGGAATATCCAGTTTCATTCAACGGTAAAATGCGCTTCAAAATTGAATTGCCTTTGGATTTATCTGTAAAAGAAATTGAAGACGCGGTAATGGCCCACGAAAAAACACAAGAGCAATTGCAAGGACGCGTACCCAATAAAGTGATCATTGTTCCGGGAAAAATTATAAATATTGTTGGGTAAAAAATGATAGACAATGTTGAAATGATCGGATTTGTGGCGGCTGTTTTAACAACTTCTGCTTTTGTGCCACAGGTTTATAAAACTTGGAAATCAAAATCGGCAGAAAGTTTGTCGTTAACCATGTATTTGGTATTTTTTGTCGGTATTATTTTGTGGTTGATCTATGGAATCTATATTAATAGTTTGGCCATGATTTTTGCAAATGCGGTTACTGGTTTTTTGTCTTTACTGCTTATTTTTTTCAAATTGCGCTATAAATAACGGTCTTGGTATGTTTATTGTAATTTGAAAGTGCATTTATTATTATATTTACTTCAAATTTTGGCATGATATGAGCCTAACAAATTAAAACACACAAAGGAATGATTAATGGCGAACAGCATCTGTTACCAACAAAAAATAAAATTTTAACAGATGAAAATTAAACAGCTTTCTTTACGCATTCGGATATTTTTAGCAATGATCTTGTTAATTTTGTTGGCATCAATTTTAATTGCCACCGTTACCATTTATCAGTATAAAGAGCAAACCGACGAATACAATAAATCAAGGCTCGAGCGAAAAGAGCAGTCCATTCACGCAGCAATAACTTACTGGCTGAACAGCGGAAATACCTTTCCGTTGGAAACAAAAAACTTGCCTTATATTTTTAAAGATAAAATTTATGAAATTTCCAACATTGAAAAATCAGAAATCAATATTTACGATTTGGAAGGAAATTTGGTTAAAAGTTCACATTCTGGTTTTGTAAAAAGCGATGCGCCGGTTTTGTTGTCAGATACCGTTTTAAAAGCCGTCTCCAACAATTTTAAGCATCTTTATGTAAGCGAAAAAGTTGTAAACGATAACAGTTACCAATCGTCCTATTCCTATATAACTGACAATAAATTTAAACCATTCGGGATTTTAAATTTACGGTATGTACAAGATAATACTGAGCAAAATAAGGACTTGAAAGAATTTTTGTATCGATTAACCCTGGTGTATGCAATTATGTTTGTTTTGGCTATTTTAATGGCATATTTTATATCAAGCTATATAACGCGATCATTAAAAGCCATCACTGAAAAAATAAGCCAAACACGTTTAAGCAAACTTAATGAAAAAATTACTTTAACAGATTCCAGTACAGAAATAGCCACTTTGATAAATGCTTACAATGAAATGGTTGACGAACTTGAGGAGAGCGCTCTAAAATTGGCAAAAGGCGAAAGAGAGCAGGCTTGGCGGGAAATGGCAAAACAAGTGGCGCATGAAATTAAAAATCCGCTCACGCCCATGCGGCTCACAGTGCAAAGTTTCCAGCGGAAATTCGATCCCAATGATCCCAATATTCAGGAAAAAATAAATGAATTTAGCAATATGTTGATTCAGCAAATTGATACTTTGAGCACCATAGCCTCTGCATTTTCGAATTTTGCGAACATGCCTCTTCAAAATAGGGAAGAAATAGATGTTGTTCAAGTTGTTAAAAAAGCCTTGGATATTTTTACAGAAGATTATATCTCTTTTTTCCCGAAAAAACCCTCCATTGTTGCAAAAATGGACAAAACACAAGTCATAAGAATTGTAACAAATCTGGTAAAAAATGCCACACAGTCTTTGGATGATGTTGAAAATAAAAAATTGGAAGTCACTGTTTCAGAAGATGAAGAAAATGTTTGTATCACAATTGCCGATAATGGGAAAGGAATTTCTGAAGAAGATGCCGTAAGGGTTTTTGAACCTAAATTTACGACCAAAACAAGCGGAATGGGATTGGGATTGGCGATGGTAAAAAACATTGTTGACGCTTATGACGGCAGTGTTACTTTTACTTCCCAAACCAATATTGGAACCGTATTCACAGTTAAATTACCAAAAAATTAAAAATATGAACTTCGAAAATATTATTGTAACACAACAGGAAAACACGGCGTTAATTACCATCAACAGGCCAACAAAGTTAAATGCGCTCAACATAAAAACCATTGAAGAATTGCATGCTGCTTTTGATGCTTTAGAAACCAATGAATATGTTAAAGCGATCATTATAACCGGAAGCGGTGAAAAGGCTTTTGTTGCCGGTGCCGATATTTCTGAGTTTGCAAATTTCAATATTGAAGAAGGAACAGAATTGGCGCGAAAAGGCCAAAAAATATTATTCGATTTCGTCCAAAATCTGAGTACACCGGTTATTGCCGCCATCAACGGATTTGCCTTAGGAGGAGGTTTGGAATTGGCGATGGCTGCACATTTTAGGGTTGCAAGCACCAACGCAAAAATGGGATTGCCAGAAGTTTCTTTGGGCGTTATTCCTGGTTATGGCGGCACGCAAAGATTGCCGCAATTGGTGGGAAAAGGTAAAGCTATGGAAATGATTATGACAGCCACTATGATTTCTGCTGCGGAAGCCAAAGATTGGGGCTTGGTAAATTATGTGGTTGAACAAGAAGAATTATTGCCTTTATGTGAAAAATTAGCACATAGAATGGCACAAAATTCTTCAGTAGCCATTGCTGCCGCAATTAAAGCCATCAATGCAAATTATGCCAATTTAGTAAATGGATTTGGGGTTGAAATAGAGCAATTCGGACTTATTTTTGGTACTGATGATTTTAAGGAAGGAACAACTGCGTTTTTAGAAAAACGAAAACCCGATTTTGAATAGGGAAAAAGAAGCAAATAAAGAATAAGGAGAAAAGGCCAACAATTAATCCTTTTCAGATTGTATGCCTAAAACCCTGTTGATTTGTTTAAATCTTTTTGAATAATAAGCTTCCTTAATAGAGGAAACAATAACACCCAATGATGTGGATGAGTGAATAAATTTTATTTCGTCTCCGATAATTTCGGTAATCATCCCCACATGGTTGATGGATCGACTGCCATTGGTGGCGAAAAATATTAAGTCTCCTTTTTGTGCCTGTGATTTTTGTATTTTAGTGCCAATTTTAGCTTGTTGATTTGAAGATCTTGGGAGGTTCAAGTTTATTTGTTTAAAGGTGTTGAACATCAGTCCCGAACAATCAAAACCGCTATAAGTTGTACCTCCACTTCTGTATCTGGTTCCTAATTTTTCTGACGCGGTATCAATTAAATATTGAATAGTGGAAGGCGCTGCTGATTCTGCAGGCACAACTTCTTCTGTATTTTCAACAATCGCCTTTTCTCCAAATTCTTTTGTAATAACTTCAATTGTTGGTGGTGTTTCTCTGATAATTAATGTATGGCCAATAGGAAGTTTATTTACGACGGTTGGGTTTAAACGTTCCAATTCTTTAATGGTTGTGCCATATTTTTTTGAAATTTTAGATAAGGTTTCCCCAGATGCAATTGTATGGTTTTGTGCTTTAGATAAATCTTCGGTTGAAGCAACTTGTTCATTATTGACTCGATTGTTAGGAACCAGCAATGTTGAATTCAATTTTAATAATTTTCCTTTTACCTTAGGATTTAGATCATAAATAGCTGCTTCTTTTACGTCGTATTTTTTTGCAATTGCATAAATACTTTCGCCTTTAGTAACTTTATGTTTAATGTTAGTTTGTGAAAAAACCAACGAAGTGGTTAGTAAAAGTAAAATTGTAAAAAGTTTGTAAGTACCCATTTAATCTTATATTTTCTGAAATTGATTCAATTAATTATTGACTCAAAGTTTTTTTAAAGAGAGTAAAGATATAAAAACTATCAATAGATTTTAAATTTTAACATAACTTTATTATCTCTTGGTGAATTGGTTTTAGGGTTTTCGTAACTCTTTTCTTACAACCATAAAGAAATATTAACGGCATTAAACATTCTTTATTACATTAATTTTGATAAGTTTTTACGCTATAAATTATAGCCTCCCATTCCACTCATCGTAAAACTGAGATAAAAAACGCTCCATATAAAGATGTCTTTCAGCAGCTATTTCACGCCCGGTAACCGTATTCATTTTATCTTTTAACAACAACAATTTTTCATAAAAATGATTGATTGTTGGTGCTTCTGAATTTTTATAGGCTTCTTTGGTTAGATTTAAATCGGGCGTAATTTCCGGATTGTAAAGTGGCCTGTTTTTAAATCCGCCGTAATTAAATGTTCTTGCAATTCCAATTGCGCCAATGGCATCCAACCTGTCGGCATCCTGTATAACTTCCAGCTCAGGCGAGTTAAATTTTTGTTCAAAATTACCTCCCTTAAAAGAAATATTGCTGATAATATTTTCAATGTGGATGATAATTGAATCATCAACCTGCTGACTTTCTAAAAATTCGCGGGCTATTTTTGGCCCGATGGTTTCGTCTCCTTCATGAAATTTTGAATCGGCAATGTCATGCAGCAAGGCACCCAATTCCACCACGAATACATCAACATTTTCATTTTTTGCAATGAGTTTTGCATTGTTCCAAACGCGTAAAATATGAAACCAATCGTGGCCGCCTTCAGCATTTTTTAAGGCATTTTTTACAAATGCTTCGGTGTTTTCAATGATTTGTTGGTTGTTCATAAGTTGGTATAAGAATGCTTAAAAATAAAAAAACTACGGAGAATATCAGTAGTTTTTTATAATTTATTTGAACTTAATCTTAGTAAACGGCGGTGCACTTTCCTGCAATACAAGTAACATCTAAAGGCGGTGCTGGTGCAGAACAATCTGAAATAATTCCCCATCTTTTGTTAAAGGAATTTTCTAGCGCATTGTAAGTTGTCACTTTTTGCTGAAGCAATTCGACATTTATTGAAGTGCTAAAAACCAAATAAGTTTTTGGTCCGCCGCAAGCTTTGCTTCCGAAGGCAATATAATCGCAATCCGAATTTTCTGAACAAACGCCTGAATCAACCAGCAGCTCAATTTCTTCTCTCAAAGAAGTTAGTTCGGCCAAATCTTCTTCTTTGGTGAATTCCGTATTGTTTGTGCAACCAAAAACGATTGCCAGTAAGGCAATCGTTTTCGAGATATTTTTTATGAGTTTCATTTCAAAAGAAATTATTTTTAACAATATTCCTCGTAAGCTCCGGCTAAATTTGAAGCAATCACTTCTGCTGGTCGTCCTTCAATGTGATGACGCTCTAACATATGAACCAAAACGCCATCTTTAAATAAGGCAATTGCCGGTGATGATGGAGGAAATGGAATCATGTTTTCACGTGCTTTTGCGGTGGCTTCACTGTCAACGCCTGCAAAAACAGTTACTAAATTCGTTGGTGTTTTGTCGTATTGTAAGGAAACAACAGCTCCAGGGCGTGCTGTACCGGCGGCACAACCACAAACTGAATTAACGACAACCAATGTGGTGCCTTCTTTTTTTAATGCTGCTTCAACTTCCTGAGCAGTATGTAATGATGTAAAACCTGCATTTTCAAGCTCTGCTTGCATGGGTTTTACCAATTCTGGTGGATACATATTTTTATATTTTTTTAGTTAAACGTAATTTTGGCACAAATATAAGCGATTAAATATGAAATGACTAAACACATATTTTAAATAACGCATCAAAAAAAAAGTTTATAACTATTTTAACAATTGTGATATAACTAACTTTTTGGATGCTGACAAATCGATGTATCTTTGCGCTCTAAATAAAAATTATGGCAAATTTTGTTAAATGGTTGGGCGCTGGATTGGGTTTTACGCTTGGAGGTCCAATAGGCAGTATTTTAGGTTTTGCGGTTGGAAGTTTTATTGATGGATTTTCAAAAGAAGATCTAGAACTGGCTAAAACCTACGGAAGAGCAAGCTCAAATGCACAATCGGGCGATTTTGAAGTGAGTTTATTGTTGTTGTCATCTGTGGTGATAAAAGCCGATGGAAATGTAAACGAGCGTGAATTGTTATTTGTAAGAGAACATTTTAAGCGAATGTACGGTGAAGAACGCGCCGCCAATGCATTTAAATTGTTCAATGTATTTATCAAAAACAACCAAATTTCAACGCCTCAAATTTGTACACAGATACGTCAGAATTTAACGCATGCTTCACGGTTGCAATTGATTCATTTTTTGTTTGGCATCGCAAATGCCGATGGTGCAGTTCATGAAGTTGAAGTAAATGCCATCAAAACCATAGCAGGTTATTTGTATGTCAATCCGCACGATTTTGAATCCATAAAAGCGATGTTTTACAACAGTTCAGACAGTGCTTATCGCATTTTGGAAATCGAAAAAACGGCTACCAATGATGAGGTGAAATTGGCATATCGGAAAATGGCGAAAAAATACCATCCCGATAAATTGCAACATCTTGGAACTGAACATATAAAAGGCGCCGAAGAAAAATTTAAGCAGGTGAGTATTGCCTACGAACAAATTCAGAAGGAAAGAGGGTTGTAGGATTTTTAAGTTAGAAAATTAGTTTGAATTTATTTATTATTTAAACCCAATTTGTTTTCGTTCATGTTGTGCTATTTCTTGCGAATCTTTATTCAGTAAATAATGCAAAGCCTGATTAATATCTTTAAAGTTAAGGTTCATTTGTTTTTCAAGTGTCGCAATATTTTCTTTTAAGTCTTTGTAATCAGCTAAATGTTGGCGTAAAACCACAAAAGCCCTTATCACAGCAATGTTGACTTGTATTGCTTTTTTGCTGTTTAAGACACTTGAAAGCATGGCGACACCTTGTTCTGTAAAGGCGAAAGGCATATAGCGAGTGCCTCCACGGTTTGAGGTCGCAAATTGCGTTCTCAAATTTTCATACTCATCATTAGAAAGTTTAAACATAAAATCATCAGGAAAACGGTCGATATTTCTCCTCACAGCTTCTTTAAGTCTTTTTGTTTCGGTTTCATACATTTCTGCAAGATCGAAATCGAGCATCACGCGTTGCCCGCGTATTTCATAAATTTTGTTTTGAATGAGTTGTAATTCCATAGCTTTTTTTATAATTAGATGATCGTCTTTTCCGTTTTTAAAGATATGATATTCATTTAATACTGATGAATAATCATTTGCACTTTCATTATTTATTCAATGCGCGTTAGTGATTAAAGCGGAAATCCTTTTTTGAGGTTTTTTGCAGAAAAAAAGATTGCAGCGGAAAGCACGCCCGCCTTTTTGCGGGAACGCCCAAATTTTCAACTTAATTTCTTAATTATTTTGAACAAAATCGCTTCAATTTCAGGCTAAAATAGGTCGGTATTTTTTTTACAATTATTGAAATGAGCATAACGGAATTTCGATTCATATACAGGTGAAAATATGCGAATTACATATGACCGAATTAAAACAATAATTATTTACATATGAAATGATATTTTCAATAAAATCCGTAATTTCGCACACTAATTGATTTAAGGGCATAAAATGAGCAAAAAATTTAGAGAATATAAAGGATTGGACCTCACCAAAGTAGCAGAAGAGACTTTGGCATTTTGGGAAGCGGAACATATTTTCGAAAAAAGTATTAGCACACGAGACGAAAAAAAATCATTTGTATTTTATGAAGGACCGCCATCGGCAAACGGATTACCGGGAATTCACCACGTGATGGCTCGTGCCATAAAAGACATTTTTTGTCGTTATAAAACCCTTCAGGGATTTCAGGTAAAACGAAAAGCAGGTTGGGATACGCACGGTTTGCCAATTGAATTGGGTGTTGAGAAAGAACTGGGAATTACCAAAGAAGATATCGGCATAAAAATTTCTGTTGAAGAATATAATGAAGCTTGTAAAAATGCCGTAATGCGTTATACCGATGTTTGGAACGATTTAACCAAACGCATTGGCTATTGGGTAGATATGGAAGATCCATACGTGACCTACAAACCAAAATACATGGAAACGGTTTGGTGGTTGTTGGCCCAATTGTATAAAAAAGGATTGATTTACAAAGGATACACCATTCAGCCTTATTCACCAAAAGCGGGTACAGGGTTGAGTTCACACGAATTAAACCAGCCGGGAACTTATCAGGATATTACAGATACCACAGTTGTTGCGCAATTTAAAGCGATAAAAAACACCTTGCCTAAATTATTGCAGGAAGTTGATGGCGAAATTTATTTTTTAGCCTGGACTACAACGCCCTGGACTTTGCCATCGAACACTGCACTTACGGTTGGAAAAAAGATAGATTATGTTTTAGTGAAATCTTTCAATCAATATACTTTTGAGCCTAGCAATGTGATTTTGGCAAAAGCGCTGGTTGGAAAGCAATTTTCGGGCAAATTCTTAGCTGTTGAAAATGAAATTGACTTGCTGAACTACAATCAAAACGACAAGAAAATTCCATTTTTGATTCTGAAAGAATTTAAAGGCGCTGAGATATTGGAATCCAAATATGAGCAATTGATGCCTTATGCGCTTCCTTATAAAAATCCGGAAAATGCTTTTAGGGTAATTTCAGGAGATTTTGTGACTACTGAAGACGGTACGGGAATTGTGCACACGGCGCCAACTTTTGGTGCGGATGATGCGATGGTCGCAAAACAAGCTTCGCCTGAAGTACCGCCAATGCTGGTGTTGGACGATAACGGGAATCCGGTTCCATTGGTGGATTTACAAGGAAGATTCACCAAACATATGGGTGAATATGCCGGGAAATATGTAAAAAACGAATATTATGAAGATGGTGAAGCGCCAGAGCGCTCTTTGGATGTTGATATTGCCATTCAATTAAAAGAAGAAAACAAAGCGTTCAACGTAGAAAAATACAAACACAGTTATCCGCATTGCTGGAGAACAGACAAACCGGTTTTATATTATCCGCTGGATTCCTGGTTTATAAAAGTGACCGACAAGCGCGATCGCATGTTCGATTTGAACAACACCATTAACTGGAAACCAAAATCAACCGGTGAAGGCCGATTTGGCAACTGGCTGAAAAACGCCAACGATTGGAATTTGTCGCGTTCCCGTTATTGGGGAATTCCTTTGCCTATTTGGCGGACGGAAGACGGAACAGAGGAAATTTTTATTGGCTCGGTTGAAGAGTTAATGACCGAAATGAAAAAATCTGTTGCTGCCGGACAAATGAAAGCCGCTATTTTTGCCGATTTTGAAGTGGGAAATATGAG
>DATIRG010000050.1:0-2073 GCA_035470005.1 Lutibacter sp.
CATAATCGTATATTTTTTTAGTTATGAATTCCCTAAAAAGGGTTAGTAGTTTTTATGAATTTATATCCAATAATTTAATCATATTGGACGGAATCATAGCTTTAAAGTTACAAAATTTTTAGCTTGGAACTTAACCCATGAATATTTTCATTCAGGATCTCTCTTGATTAAGAATTTTAGAAGTATCAATAATTCTGTCCAAGCTGTTTGCATATTTTACAAATATAAAAATATTTTTGACTATTTAATGAAATAAAAAAGAGCACGTTATGTGCTCTTTTTTGATATCGTTTTTTGAAAAGCTAAAAAGTAATTCCGTTCACTTCAATCACTTGTAAAATTTGGGGAGCGTGCCTTTTTATGGTGGCTTCAACCCCGTTTTTTAAAGTCATCTGATTTACGGAGCAACCCAAACAATTGCCTTCAAGCTGAACACTCACAATATTGTCTTGTATTTCAACCAATGTAATGTTGCCGCCATCAGCCTGTAAATAAGGCCTGATTTCCTGCAATGCATTTTCAACAATAATTTTAAGTTCTTCCGCTTCCATAGTAATTATTTTTTTGTGCTGCAACCGCTCATGGTCGTTATACGAACAATTTCGGTTGGTGGCAAATCACTGTTTCTTTTCACCAATTGTGATAAGGCATTTTTAGTAATTTCTGAAAAAGCAATTTCTAAAGGTGTGTTGTCCTGAAGTGCCACCGGATGCCCAACATCGCCAGATTCGCGAATGCTTTGTACCAAAGGAATTTCACCCAAAAAGGCCACATCTATGTCTTTTGCCAGGTTTTTTGCGCCATCTTGCCCAAAAATATAATATTTGTTGTCGGGAAGTTCTGCAGGCGTGAAATAACTCATATTTTCAACAATGCCCAAAACAGGAACATTGATACTTTCTTGCTGGAACATTGCCACACCTTTTTTGGCATCGGCCAAAGCGATATTTTGCGGTGTGCTCACAATAATGGCGCCTGTAACTGGAACCGCTTGTACAATTGAAAGGTGAATATCGCCGGTTCCCGGAGGTAAATCAATCAATAAAAAATCAAGTTCTCCCCAATGCGCATCAAAAATCAATTGGTTCAGTGCTTTGCCCGCCATCGCACCACGCCAAATAACGGCTTGGTTGGCATCAACAAAAAATCCCAACGACAATATTTTTACGCCGTAACTTTCAATAGGCTGCATTTTTGAACTGCCGTCAATTTCAATCGACAATGGTTTTGCATGCGCCACATCAAACATTAAGTGAATGGATGGACCATAAACATCGGCATCTAAAATACCCACTTTAAAGCCCATTTTTTGTAGTGAAATTGCCACGTTTGCGGTAATGGTAGATTTTCCTACACCGCCTTTTCCTGAAGCAACCGCAATTATATTTTGAATGCCGGGAACTTTAGGTTTAGATTTTTCGGCTGGTTTATCAGAAACGATAGTAGTAACATTTACTTTTACGTCGGCTTTAACATCCACAAGTTGGTGGATTACCTTCATAATTTCAACTTCCATTTTCTTTTTAGCCTGTAACGTTGGGTTTCCAATAGTTACATCAACAATAACTTCTTTGTCGAAAGTTACAATATTTTTAACTGCGCCGCTTTCAATTAAATTTGTTCCTTCACCAGGTGCAGTAATGGTTTCAAGTGCATTTGAGATTTCTTTTTTTGTATATGCCATGTTGTTTATATAAAATCATTCTAAACAACAAAGATACAGATTTAAATGAATTCACAAAGTCACAAAGTTATAAATAGCCCTTAACGCATAAAGTGTGACTTAAAAGTTTCAAAATTTAAATAACAACTAAATGCAAAACACTATAATTCCTTAAACGGATCCCAAAAAACAGTATTGAAATTTTGAATTTGATTTTCTTTAACAACAATCCCCTCATTTTCAAGAAGTTGTTGCATTAAATTGGTACCGTCAAAATGAAATTTCCCGGTTAGCAATCCGTTTCTGTTCACTACCCTGTGTGCAGGAATATCGGCATTGTTGTGAGAAGCATTCATTGCCCAGCCAACCATACGAGCCGATTTTGCGGCACCAAGATATTTTGCGATAGC
>DATIRG010000051.1:0-4104 GCA_035470005.1 Lutibacter sp.
ATTAATAGATTCAATTTATCTATTTAACAGCATTTTCATTAGAAGCATGGCCATAAATTTTACTGATTTTCGTAAAATTTGGCCATGTTTTTTATATTGCGATATTGTTTTTGAAGGCTTATTATTTCAAACTCGCAAGGAACGCATCTGCTTGTTGATGTATTGATTCCTTTTTGCTTTCATCCCACTTGTCAAAGGTTCTGACCAACATCCCAAGTCTTGGATTTTTAAGAAAAAAATCACGGTGATTGTCCATAAATCTCCAAAATAAGGCATCCCAGGTAAGTTGCCAATCGCCTTTGGGATAGTCGCTCATTTTCATCAAATAATTGCTGCCGCTGATATAAGGTTTGGTTGACATTAATCCGCCGTCGGCAAACTGGCTCATTCCGTAAACATTGGGCACCATCACCCAATCATACGAATCTATAAACATTTCCATAAACCAGCGATACACCTCATCCGGATCAAACTCGCAAAGCAACATAAAGTTTCCAAGCACCATAAGCCGCTCAATATGATGGCAATATCCGGTTTCCAACACTTTTTTAATGGTTTCATCCACAGGAAAAATACCGGTGGTTCCGTCGTAAAAACTCTTTGGAATTTTTTTGGTAAAACCCCAATAATTGCGCGTTCGTTCTTCACTTCCCTTTGAAATATAAATTCCTCTGATAAACTCACGCCAACCAACCAGTTGCCGTATAAAGCCTTCCAGTGAATTGAGCGGTATGCCGTTTGCCAGATTGTAATTTAAAGTCTGATCTATAATTTGCCGGGGCGTCAATAAACCCACATTCAACATTGGGGAAAGTAAACTGTGGTTCAGCAGCAATTCTTTGTGCACAATGGCATCTTCATAATCTCCAAATTCGGCCATGCGGTTTTCAAGAAATTGATTGAGCCATTGCTCACTTTCTTCGAATCCAATGGCATAGTTTATGGTTTTGCCGAGGGTTCCAATATTGTTGGAAAAGTGTTGATTGGTATAATCCTGAGCTTCCCGAATATAGTTGTCTGTTTGCGGATATTCAACCTTCACCACGGACTTTCCTTTCGGATATTTTTTTCGATTTTCTGTGTCAAAAGACCATTGGCCACCAAGCGGACCGCCAGCTTCATCAATTAAGATTTTTTTACCGATACGTTCCTGCTTGTAAAATTCTGTTTGGAAAAATTTCTTTTTTGATGGTTTAAAAAAATGTTCCAAGTCCTGACTTGTATTCAAAAACATAGGCGATTCGAATACTTTAAGATCCATTTTTAATTTTTCGCAGCTGGTTTTTATCCTGCTTAACAACCAATTATCAACAGGATCAACCAATGAAATTTCTGTTGTTCCCAGATTGTGCAAATGGTCAATCAACACCCGAATGTCTGCAACTTTTTCCGAAGTTTCAACATAGGTTACAGAAAATCCTTTTTCCATCAGGTAGTTTTCATAATATTTCATCGTTGCCCTGTGGAAGGCGATTTTTTGCTTATGAAAATTGACCTTTTTAAAGAATAATATTTCTTCAATTAAATAAATCGGACCATCAACAGAAAATAAAGGATTCCCCTGAAATAATTGGTGCGGAAAAATAAGTTTAACGGTTTGCATGTGCTGGATTTTTATTTCTTCTGCATTTTTCACTGCAAAACTTTACTTCGTCCCAGTTCTTTTCCCATTTCTTACGCCAGGTAAAAGGCAATTTACAAACAGGACAAATTTTTTGGGGCAGCTCGCTTTTTTTCATTTTGATGCTATTGACGCTTAAACTTTTTAAAGAATTATTGGTTTAATTCTAACAAGCACAGCAACTTATATAAATTCGTTTTGGGCCTGCCGGCCTTTTTGGCGGGCGTTACCCTGCGGGTCGGGCGTTTCGTTACAATCTTTTTTAAAGCAAAAAGCGCTTCAAAAAAGTATTTTCACTTCACTCCCTAACGCAAATGCTGTTGTAAATAGAATTTAGCCGGATTATTTAATGATTTTCATTTTTTCAATGTTCAAATTCATTATTCTCGAGCATACAAATATAAGATTTCATCAAACAGGAATTCATTTATTAATCGTCAAAATAACTCCTTTTTACACTTTTTCCAAAATGCAAAAAATGAAGGAAAATTTCCTTTCACATTGGTCATCCAAGCTCTGGAATCTTCAATGCCCACATAGCTATTTAACGGATGTTCTTTGAAATAAATTTCACCTTGCACCAATGCTTTTAAATCGGAAAATTCAGCGACCCAGATTTTCACATTGGGGATGTTGTCTTTTGCCAATGCCAAACAAAAATCAATACTTTTTTGCGAAACTGCGTATTTTTCAAAAACAGAAGGTTCTAGCAATAATATCCTGTTGGCGTTAAGGTCGCTTCGCCAATTGGGATCGAGATTGTAAAAATTATACACCAAAGTTGGCAGTTTGGCTGTTATTTCAGGAACACCGGTTTTAGGCAATGGCGTCACAAGAATTGGAGCAACGATTGCATGTAGCTCCTCTGGAATCTCTAAACTTGCAAAATCCTCATATGCGATGTCTAAAAAGGTATTTTGCTGATTGGTGTGGCAATATCTATTGATATTTTCCTGATTGGCAACATACAATTTGTTGCTGTTTGCGCCACAAACCCATTGCCAACTGAGCGCATTGCTGGCCCAATCGGCATCCAGCAAATGATAATACATCCATTGCGCAGGTGTTTTCCAATGACTTTTGGCGACATTGCAAGCTATTGCCGAGATGTACATCCTCAAATGGTTGTGCAAATAGCCGGTTTTATAAAAAGCTTCAATTCCGCCATCAATGGCTTCAATGCCAGTTTGGTGGTTTAAGATACTTTCCGGCATTCCAAAGTTGGCCAAAAAAACCTGAGGATGTTTTAGATCTTCATCTATTCGGGATTTATTTGAAATCCACAGTTGTTGCCAATAATCTCTCCAAGCCAGTTCCTGAATAAATTTTTCAATTTTATGCGGTTCATAACCGGCATCTAAAACAAATTCAAGCACTTGTCTGGTGCTGATTACACCGCGCGAAATATAGGGCGATAAATAAGTAACAGCACCATCAACATAATTTCGGCTGCGGGCATAATTGACAGGATCAATCTGATGCAATTTTTCCAGTATCTTTTCGTATTTTGTATCAAATATCATTTTTTGGATATTGAAAGATTCTTGCAAAATAACAATAATAATTTTTGGAATTCATCTGAATCCTTTTTTTGTTAATTTGATAAAAAATACAGCTTTTATTTTTCGCGAATGTAAATCACAAACACTGCCTGATAAAGCAGAAAAAATTGCTTTTTATTATAGCTAAAAAAATTTAATATCTTCTTTAACAAATACTTAAATTATTTTTACAAATATTCATTAAGTATTTCCTGAACGCCATCAAGAGTTACACGACCATAAACTTTTTCTCCAACAAGCACTACCGGTGCTAAACCACAGGCGCCTATGCACCTGAGACTACTTAAAGAGAACATATCATCCGCAGTTGTTTCACCCACTTTTATGCCCAGTTTTTCTTTAAATTCATGGAGTACTTTTTCGGCGCCACGCACATAACAAGCGGTTCCCATACATATATTTATTGGGTGTTTACCCTTGGGAACCATCGTGAAAAATGAATAAAATGATACCACACCATATACTTGTGCCAATGAAGTATTTAAGTTTTCAGCCACAATAACTTGGACTTCCTCCGGTAAATATCCAAATGTTGTTTGCGCTTTATGAAGTACGTTTATTAATTCTCTTTTGTCATTGTTAAACTCATGGCAAATTTCTTCAATTATGGCGACATTTTTTTCACATATTGTCATCATCGCTATTATATTTTAATTATTGAATAAATTAATCTTTGGTAATTTCCATATTATTGCTTTTGTCAAAATAATGCGTGTGCAACAATTTATGGGCTTTTTCACTCATTGGACTTCCTAAAAACTCACTGTAAAGCTTTTTAATCGAAGGGTTTTCGTGTGATTTTCGAATTGCTTTCGATTTATCTTCGGCATATAATGCTTTTTGCCTTGCCAATAAAATATTAGAATCTCCGTGATGTAACGGCTGACCACCTCCGCCAATACAACCACCCGGGCAAGCCAT
>DATIRG010000052.1:0-1716 GCA_035470005.1 Lutibacter sp.
GCTTGCACAGGCGATGAAAATTATAAAAATCAGTTCAAATTAATTGAAGAACGCCATTTAAAAGTGATTCGTGAATTAATTCCGGTGAGCAACCAAAGCGGCGTTTTAGGCCACGTAAAGAAAATGCTCAATAAATTGGAAGCCACGTTGGAAGGTGTTTTTTTAATCAATGAATTGTCGGCCAAAACTTCGGATAAAATTGTGAGTTTCGGAGAATTGCTTTCTTCCTTTATTGTTGTTGAAGCAATGAAAAATCAAGGATTGGACGCCGAATTGAAAAATGCACAGGAACTGATTGTTACCGATGAAAACTTTTCGAATGCGGTGGTAAAGTTCGATCAGACAAACAAAAATATCGAAACCTTTTTCAAAAACAACAAACATCAAATTATTGTATTGCCGGGTTTTGTGTCCAAAACAGAAAGCGGTGAACCCACCACTTTAGGCCGTGGCGGATCCGATTATACAGCAGCCATTATTGCGGCGGCGGCAAATGCTTCCGTGTTGGAAATTTGGACAGACGTGAGCGGTATGTACACCGCTAATCCGAAATTTGTGCAGCAGGCTTTTCCTATTAAAAATATTTCTTATCAGGAAGCGATGGAATTGTCGCATTTCGGTGCAAAAGTATTGTATCCGCCAACCATTCAGCCTGTTTTAGAGAAGGAAATTCCCATCAAAATAAAAAACACTTTTGATGCGAAGGCTGATGGTACATTAATCACAAAAGTGACTTCAAATGCCAATCCGATCAAAGGAATCAGCCATATTGAAAATATGACTTTGGTAACTTTGGAAGGAAGCGGTATGGTTGGCATTCCCGGATTTTCAAAACGCTTGTTTGAAGCGTTGTTTCAGCAAAAAATAAACGTTTCCTTAATAACCCAAGCTTCTTCTGAACATTCAATTTGTATCGCCATTAACAATGCTGATGCAGAAAAAGCCGAACTCGCAGTGAATGCTGTATTCAGTTTTGAGATTTCACAGCATAAAGTGAATCCGCTAATCGTTGAAAAAAATAACGCCATTATTGCATTGGTTGGCGACAATATGAAAAGCCACCAAGGCATCAGCGGTAAAATGTTTAGCGCTTTGGGAAGAAATAACGTGAATATCAGAGCCATCGCACAAGGC
Organism: Lutibacter sp.; assembly: GCA_035470005.1. Taxonomy (GTDB): domain Bacteria; phylum Bacteroidota; class Bacteroidia; order Flavobacteriales; family Flavobacteriaceae; genus Lutibacter. The sequence continues at coordinate 1,135 of DATIRG010000052.1, forward strand.
GCTTCAGAAAAAAATATTTCCGCAGTCATTACCCACAAGGACATAAAAAAGGCATTAAATACGCTGCATGCCGAATTTTTTGAAGACCAGACAAAACAGCTCAATTTATTTGTGGTGGGCGTTGGAAATGTAGGACAAAAATTATTGGCACAAATTAAAAATCAGCAACCTTATTTATTGGAACAGTTGAAATTACAGGTTCGGGTAATTGGCATGGCGAACTCAAAAAAAATGTTGTTTAATGAAGACGGAATAGATTTAGACTCCTGGAAAGTTCAGTTGGATAAGGCCGAAACGTTGAATATGGATACTTTCCACGACAAAATCACCGATCTAAATTACAGAAACAGCATATTTGTGGACAACACCGCCGAAGAATCTGTCGCCAATTTATATGCCAGTTATTTAAAGGAAAGTGTTGCGGTAGTGACTTGCAATAAAATTGCCTGTTCTTCAAATTATGACAATTATATGAATTTGAAAAATTTAAGTAGGAAATACAGCGCACCATTTTTATTCGAAACCAATGTTGGTGCAGGTTTGCCTATTATAGATACGCTTAAAAACTTAATTGCTTCTGGC
>DATIRG010000053.1:0-2159 GCA_035470005.1 Lutibacter sp.
TATCCCGATGATTGACCATTTTATCAAAAAAGTAGACAGAGAAAATAAAAAAATTACCGTTGAAACCCCAAAAGGTTTGATTGAAATGTATTTGGGGAATTGACAATTTAGAGAGGTTGCCGAGTGGACGATGGCGCACGCTTGGAAAGCGTGTATACGGCAACGTATCGAGGGTTCGAATCCCTTCCTCTCTGCGAATACAATCACAAAAAGTAACAAAACCCTATAAATGCTATGTTTATAGGGTTTTTTAATTCCCTCAAATACCAAATAAAACCATTAAATACCAAATAAAAAGGGAGCGATTCGGTGTCAGTTGAAAAAAAATCACAACTGACACCGAATTTCTCTGAAGCTATTGAAAAACAGGGGCTTCAAAATATTTTTTCGCTAATTTTTTTAAAATAATAATAATAGTTAATTTAAGTTTTAAATCACCTATTTTGGTTTATAGCTAAGACTAAATATTGGTCACTTCAGCCTTTTTTATTGCTGCCAATGAAACTGGATCATTAGGTATGAACCATCTGAAGGTTTGTTCTAAATTCATTATTTTATATGATTAAACTCCCGAGAATGCACCAAATCCACCATCAACAGGCACCACAATCCCAGTCACAAAACTTGAAGCATCACTGCACAGAAACAATAAGGTGCTGAGCAATTCTTCGGCTTCACCAAATCGCTTCATAGGTGTATTTGCTATAATTGTTTTCCCTCTTTCGGTAAGGGAACCGTCACTGTTTACTATAAGATTCCTGTTTTGTTCACCAATAAAAAATCCGGGAGCGATGGCGTTTACCCTTATTTTTGCCGATTGCTTTTGGGCCATTTCTACGGCCAGCCACTTGGTAAAATTTTCAATTGCCGCTTTTGAAGCCGAATAACCAACAACTCTAGTCAATGCCTGTTGCGCTGCAATAGATGAAATATTAACAATACTTCCTTTTTGTTGCCTGGCCATTTCTTTTCCAAATACCAATGTTGGCAATAGGGTGCCTTTAAGATTTAAATTTGTTACAGCGTCAAAATCATCCATATTCATATCAAAAAAATCATCCTCGGGCATAATGATTGCACCCCTGACATTTCCTCCGGCGGCGTTAACAAGAATGTCTATACTTCCCCATTTTTGAATTACTTTTTTTCGGGCAGCTTCTAATTTTTTCCGATCCAATATGTCGGCAACCAATCCAATAGCTTCACCTCCCAATTCATTTATTTCGTCAACTTTTGTTTGTATAGTCGTTGCTGTTCTTCCTAAAATGGCAACTTTAACACCCTTTAAAGCCAGTCCTTTTGCCATAGCACCTCCCAATACACCCGCGCCGCCGGTAATAATGGCTACTTTATCTTTGAAATTATTTTTTTGCATCTTCTTTAATTATAATTTGAAAATTTACTTTAAATGTGAATAGATTCCTTAAGAAATATTACCCGCTGTTTGTAAAAAAGATTTTGTAAAAGTATCTTTAAAAATGATAAAAGAAAAAAAAATAGGATTTAAAATAATTTATTATATATTTGTGTAATCGATTACATAAATATAAAAATGATGTCTACAACTTACAAATCACGGTATGCCTCTAGTCCAAAGGCAGTAAAATTATATGATACCGCGCAACTTAGAGAAGAGTTTTTAATTGAGAACTTAATGGAAGCTGGAAAAATTAACCTTACTTATTCTCATTACGACAGATATATTGCAGGTTCTGCAGTACCAATAAAACCCTTAACACTTGAAACCATTGATCCTTTAAAAGCCAATTACTTTTTAGAAAGAAGAGAGATCGGAATTATAAATGTTGGCGGAAAAGGAACTGTGATGGTTGACGGAAAGGCTTACGAATTGGGTTTCAAGGATGCCTTATATATTGGAGCTGGAAATAAAGAAGTAATTTTCAAAAGTGATGATGAAAACAGTCCAGCAAAATACTATCTAAATTCTGCACCTGCGCATACCAGTCATCCAACTAAAAAAGTAAGTAAAACGGAAGCCAATAAATTGGAATTGGGTTCATTGGAAACTTCTAACCATCGCACGGTAAACCAAATGATTATTGGCGGAATTGTAACTACCTGTCAGTTACAAATGGGAATGACCGAATTAAAAACAGGTAGCGTTTGGAATACCATGCCGGCCCACGTTCACGATCGCA
>DATIRG010000054.1:0-6027 GCA_035470005.1 Lutibacter sp.
ATGTATTTGTACGCCAACTTCTGTTTTTGGCTGATTTACGACATAGGAAATATCATCAACAACAACGCGTTTTTCATCTAAAATAAAACCTTCAGAAATTTTGATTAGATCGCTGTTCGCCAGTTTGTTGTCTAACGTTGCTTGGTATATTTTTTGAATATTGCTCTTTGGATGGGTCAGTTTTTTTGCCAATTCGCCATCATTCGTAAAAAGCAGCAGTCCTGTAGTGTTTCTGTCCAATCGTCCAACAGGATAAATACGTTCTTTAGCGGCGTTTGCAATTAATTCCATCACGGTTTTGCGTCCGCGTTCATCTTCCATGGTGGTGATGTAATTCTTTGGCTTGTTCAGCAGCACATATCTTTTTTGCTCCTGATTTATTAAAGATCCGTCAAAACGAACTTCATCACCCAAAGTTACAATGTGACCCATTTCAGTCACCAGTTTTCCGTTCACGGTGGCGCTTCCTGCTTTAATATAAACATCTGCTTCCCTTCTGGAACAAATACCTGAATTGGAAATGTATTTATTTAAACGGATGCCTTCAATACCATCGTTCTGTTTAACTTGTTTTGGTTTTGCTGCAGGTTTTTCTTCTCCTGAAACTGGTCTTGCTTTTTTAGAAAAAGGACTTTCTCTTTTAAAAGCCGGTTTGTCCCTGAAGTTGCCAGAAGGTTTCTTGCTGGCATCGAACTTTTTAGGTTCAGACTTTCTGTCTGTAGCAGTTTGAGGTTTCTTTTTAGCATCAAACTTTTTAGGTTCAAATTTTTTATCAGTATTGGTTTGAGGCTTTTTTTTACCTTGGTGTCGTCCTCCCGACGAGTTTTTACTTGAATTCATTTTTTTAATTTTTGGCAAAAATAATTTATATTCTTCTAATTATGAAGATTATAGTTTTTATTTTAAAAGAATTTTATTGATGATGACCGAGTAGTCTATCAAGGCCAAGCTAAATACGCCAGCAAGGAGCATTAATTTCAATACAAAATGCAGCAAAGTGTAATTGTTTTTGCTTTTGCTGAACCATAAAAAAAGCACAAACAGAAACAGTACCACACCACTTACATAAAAATAGTATTTCATCCCGCCAATTTCGGGGTATTTCAACAAAAAATAGATAGGATTTAACGTTAAAAACACCAAAATAGTAATGAGAATTTTAGTGAAATGCTCACCATATTTTACGGCTATTGTTTGGTAATTATGGATAAAATCGCCTTTTATACCTTCCAAATCTTTGATTAATTCTCTTATCAACAAAATAAAAAACAGAAAAGCGGCGTGTGTAAAAATAATTTCTGAAAAGTTTTTATAATAAACAAAAACGGCAAAAAATGGTAAAATGGCTAAAATTGCAGCTGAAAAAAGTCCGGTTAAAGGATATTTTTTAAGTTTATGCGAATAAAACCAAATTAAAAAAATATAGACCGAAAAAAATAATGCCGCTCGCCACGATACCAAAAAAGCAAAAATGACCCCTAAAAAATTTAACACAAAGTAGATCTGCAATTTTGTTTTTTGCGTAACAATGGAATCTATGGTCGCTTTTACGGGCCTGTTAATTTTATCCGCCTCAAAATCGTAAAAATTATTGATGATGTAACCGGAAGCAATCACGCAAATAGATGATAACACTATAAAATATAGGTTGATGTCGAGCAATACGTGTCGCAGTGTTTTTTCTGGAGAAAAGATAAATATAGATGCCAGGTATTGCGCAATCACGATAAGCGCAATATTATAGCCCCTTACTACAGAAAACAAACTCAGTAACTTTATGTAAAGAGGCGCGTTTTTTTTGCTGTTTTGTTTGGCTATTTCGAGTAAATCCATGTTGAAATGAAATAAAATTCAACAATAAAACTACTGATCAAACTTTATTTTTTTGTGATTGTTATATTAAAATCTATAAACCAATTCCAGTTTATAATCTTTTAGAAGGATTTTTGCCTGATCGTAATCTTCGGTAAATCCTAAGATATAACCACCTCCACCTGAGCCGCATAATTTTAGATAATACGCATTCGACTCAATTCCGTTTTTCCATATTTTATGAAAAGCTTTCGGAATCATCGGTTTAAAATTGTCCAACACAACTTTAGAAAGCAGTTTTACATTTCCAAATAATGATTTCGCATTTCCATTTAAAAAGTCTTCAATGCAGGCATCTGTATGTTTTGCAAAATCTTCATTCAACATTTTTCTGAACCCTTCATTTTTCATTTTATTCATGAAAATGGTGATCATCGGTGCAGTTTCCCCAATAATTTCCGAATCCAATAAAAACACAGCGCCTTTTCCTTCTTTTTGTGACGGAATTCCGGTGGCTTCTAAATTGTCTTTAGAATTAATTAAAATTGGGATGCTCAAATAAGAGTTTAGAGGATCTAACCCAGAGCTTTTACCGTGAAAAAAAGATTCCATCAAAGAAAAAATGCTTTTCAGCTTCAATAATTTTTCTCTGGTTAAATTGTCTAACACCGTAATTTTATCGTTGGCATATTTGTCGTAAATCGACGCCACCAATGCGCCAGAACTTCCTACGCCGTATCCTTGTGGAATACTAGAGTCGAAATACATGCCGCCTTCTATATCTGCTTTAAATTCATCCAATCGGAAACTTACCAAATCCTGGGTTTCCAACTTCGACAAATACCCATAAAACTTTTCTAAGTTGCCATTCGATTTTTTCGCGGCTTCAGTTAAAACTTTTGATTTTTTTAAAGCACCTTGGTATACATTATAAGGTATCGCCAAACCTTTGGAATCTTTAATGATTCCGTACTCTCCAAAAAGTAAAATTTTTGCGTAAAAAAGTGGTCCTTTCATTTGCTTAATTAAAAATTGAAGTTGCTCCTTCTCCAATGCTGTCGCAAATATAATGATTTTCTTGACAAAATTGCATTAAGTTGCTTTTTATGAAATTGTTAACAGTTTCCTTTTCTTGCTCTGGAAACAACACGTGAACATTGGCTCCGGCATCTAACGTAAAACAAATATTCGAATTCGATTTCGCCCTAAAATCCCAAATTTCATTGATTATTTTTAAAGTATTTGGCTTCATCAGGATAAAATATGGATTACTGGTCATCATCATTGCGTGTAAACTCAACGCTTCACTTTCCACAATAGCAATAAAAGCCGATAAATCTCCGCTTTGCAGCACTTTTGAAATCTTTGAAATATTGCTGTTCGCTTGCTGAAAACGTTGTTTTGCAAACGGATGGTTGTGCATCAAATTGTGGCCAACTGTGCTTGAAACTTGCTTTTCACCTTCGTCAACCAATAAAATGGTATCCTGGTAATTTTTAAAATTGTCGTGAATTTTATAAGGAAATTTCACGCCAAATAAATCGGAACTTCCTTCTATTTCAGGGTGATTTCCCCAAACAATCAGCGGACCTTCAATACTTCTGCAGGCACTTCCCGAGCCCAATCGCGCCAAAAAAGAAGCTTTTTTGTTGAAATATTCATCGGTCATTGTTGGATTTATTGCTTTCTCCAAACTCATCACACACAAGGCCAAAGCACCCATTCCGCTTGCGGAAGAAGCAATGCCGCTGCTGTGCGGAAAAGAATTTTCTGATTTTATCACAAATTCAAACTCGTTCAAAAATGGAACATATTGCGAAATTCTTTTGAAAAAAGTGGCGATTTTAGGCTTGAAATCTTCCTTTTTTTTGCCTTCGAAATAGATTTCAAAATTATGGCTTTGCTCAGTGTTCAGTTTCCTATATTCCAACGTTGTCAAGGTAAAACAAGCATCCAACGTAAAACTGATGGAAGCGTTTTCAGGAATTTGTGGTTCCTGCTTACCCCAATATTTTACCAAAGCAATATTGCTTGGCGTTTTCCAAGTGATGCTTCCGTTGTTTATATTTTCTAATGAAAAATCTTTTAAAATAAAATCGGTTTCAGTCAAAACAAAAATTTTGTCAAAGATAATTGATTTGGCTAAACATATTAATGTTCGTTTTTAGTTATTTTTGCAGCGATGAAGAACAAAAAGGTATTTATGCTGCTCAACGGATTGGAACCTAAAATATTTCCGGATTTATCGGGTTACGATCTTGTTTGTGCCATCGACGGCGCTTACAATCATTTTAAATTGAAAAATATACAACCCGATTTGGTTACGGGAGATTTCGATTCTATTCATTCAATTCCAGGCAGTATAGAAGTCATTAAAACGCCCGACCAAAATTTTACCGATTTCGACAAAGCGTTGACCATTTTGAAAAACCGAGGCTATATTCACATTGATGTTTATGGCGGAAGCGGCAAGGAACACGATCATTTTTTAGGAAATATCAGCACGGCGCTGCAATGGAAAAATAGTTTGAAAATATCTTTTTTCGATGATTTCGGAACTTACTTTTTTATTGAAGAACAAATTACCTTAACCGATGTAAAAGGCAGAAATATTTCACTAATTCCTTTTCCTATTGCCCACGAAATTTTTACGGAAGGTTTGGCGTATCCCATTGTAAATGAAACGTTAACCTTCGGAAAACGGATTGGCGCAAGAAATATCGCTTTTCATAATGAAGTGCAAATTTCTTTCAAAGGCGGAGAATTGCTGGTTTATGTAAGCAATAGTTAAAAACAATTATTTTGGACAGAAAATTAAAACTGATATGGGATTTTCGGGGAGAATCTTCCGAAAAAACTGCTGAGCACCATTGTATTCACTTAAAGGAATTTGCCGTAATTGAAAAACTGCATTTTTATGAAATCAATTTTTCCTTAATTTCAGAAATGCACACCACAGCTTTTATTGTGGTTGATGAAACTGATATGAAAACCTACAGAGATGCATTGAAACCTCATCGGGGACAGGTTGCTGAATAGTCTTCATTCGGCAGTTGCAGTAGGCAGACGGCAAAAAGCACGCACTTGGCAGTTGCAGTTTACAGTCTTAATATTTTAAACTGAGAATAAAAAAATTTCACAAGAAAATTGCTTTAATGAACAAAAAAACTAAAAATTGAAAGTTTATAGTTGTAATAATCAAAACTGAATACTGCAACTGTTAACTGCCGACTGAAATCGCCACAATCCATCCGCCGGTCCAGGCATTTTGAAAATTAAATCCGCCTGTAACCGCATCAATATTTAGAACTTCTCCCGCAAAAAACAGATTTTTATGCAGTTTGCTCTCAAAACGTTTAAAATTGATTTCTTTTAAATCTACGCCGCCGGCAGTCACAAATTCGTCTTTAAAAGTGCTTTTTCCGGTTACTTTAAAGGTGCATTTTGTAAGTTGAAGCGCTAATTCTTCCAATTGTTTGTTGCTCAGTTGCGCCCATTGGAAATCGGCAGAAATTTGTGCCGCAGTCACCAGCTTTTCCCACAATCGTTTTGGAATTTCTTCAAAAACTGATCGCAAAATCACCTGCTTTTTTGACTGTTCTTTTTTTGCATCTTTCAATTCATTTAAAATGGTTTCAAAGGATTTTGACAGCCAATTGACTTCAATTTCAAACTGATACTCTTTTTGATGAAATTCCAAAGCGCCCCAAGCAGAAAGTTTTAAAATTCCCGGTCCGCTCAGTCCCCAATGCGTAATTAATAGTGGTCCTTGTTCTTCTAATTTTGAGTTTACAACATTCACGGAAGCTTTTGGAACAGAAATTCCCGGAATATCTTTTAATCTTTCATCAGCAATATTAAAGGTAAACAAAGAAGGAACAGGTTTTATGACTGTGTGTCCCAAACCTTCCATCATAGCCCAAACTTTGGCATTGCTTCCTGCCGCCACCAATAAAAAATCGGCCTCAAAAGTTTCGGAATTTGTTTTTATGATGAACTTTTCCCCATTTTCTTCAATGGCATAAACTCTTGTGCTCGTTTTAAGTTGAACGCCCGCATTTTTCGCGCTTTCCAAAAAACAATCTATTATCGTTTGTGATGAATTGGATTCGGGGAAAATGCGATTGTCGTCTTCAATTTTTAATGGAACGCCCCTGTTTTCAAACCATTCCATGGTGTCACCGGTCATAAATTGATGAAATGGTCCCAACAATT
>DATIRG010000055.1:0-7832 GCA_035470005.1 Lutibacter sp.
GTTTTTAAATTCTCCGAATCAATATTTTTTATTTTTTTAATTCCCTTTGGAGACAATTCATAAACCCAGGCAAAAATCATACTGATAGGAAAGCCTGTAACCAATATAAAAATTATGGTTTTCATTAAATATTTTGGTGCATTAAAGGCAGGAAGTACAATAGCGCATACCTGAGCAATGATCCAAGCCACTAATAAATAGGTGATCGCTGATCTGAATACATTACGTCTTTTAAACTCTGCTATGTATTTTTTAAAATTCACTTTAAATCAACGTTGGTTTTTATGCAATAATATCTAATTTTTACGGTACTAATTTCAGCAGGATTGGAGAGACTCGACGAATCAGAAAAGGGTTAAGACAATAAGATGAGTATCAGAAATCATCAGCTTAATTAACATTAAAGATAGGAAAAAATATTTAAAGAGTGATTAAAAAAAAAGGAAACCTTTGGGATTTTGACTATTAGAATGCTGGTTTTTAGTGTTTGAGCAACATTGGATATTACCTTTAAAGAGGTTTCTTACACCTTTATTACGTTTGATGCGCATTAAAGAATTGAAAGACCTGAAAGACAAATTGTGCAGCTATTGCATGGTGATTGAGATTTAGAAAAATTTTAAGCAAAAAAAAGGTTTCAATGAATTTGAAACCTTTTTGTTATACACCTAATCTTTAAGCCAGATTCGGAATTCTCAGAACCTGACCAGGATAAATTTTATCAGGATCTGAAAGCATAGGTTTGTTGGCTTCAAAAATCACATTGAATTTTTTGGCATCGCCATAATATTTTTCTGCAATTTTAGACAACCAGTCGCCTTTTTCTACCGTGTGGTATCGTGATTCCGGTGCAGGTGCTTTAACAGTCATTTGGTTGTCAACCGTGTCCACGCCTTCCACATTGCCTATTGCCAACACAATTTTTTCTGAATCTGCCTGGTTTGCCACCACACCTGTTAATACAACATCATCACCTCTTAGCGTAATGATGATTGATTTATAATCCAATCCTAATCCCTTCACATAATTTAACAAAGCACTGGCTTTTAATTTTGCTTTTTCTGCTGCTGGTGCTTCCACTTCTTTTTTTCCGAAAAGTTTTGTTCCAACGCCATTGATAAATGAAAATAATCCCATAATTTTTGTTTTTATTTATTTAATAATTTTTTTGTAGTAAAATAGCCAGTAAAAACTGACCAATCATCTTGTTGTTTTTGATTTGTGTCTTTGGTTTCTTACAAAGTTCCTGTTTTTATTTAGCAGGAATAATGACAATACGATTAAGCCGGCACTTTTCTGGATACTTCCCGTTTCCAGAAACGATGATTGGCAATACACTCGATAAATTTGTCTGCATTCCCATCGGTAATCACGCCTGATTCTTCCATATTCATCCCTTTTATTTCGTTTTCTTTTACAAAAGTTTCTTTCAAAAAGGCACTACCATCTGTACCGGCAGCGATTGCTTTACAATGCTTGTAGGCTTCGTTTACAAAATGAATTGCATTGGGCTCAGCTATTAAAGCTGCGATACTATTTTTACCATCCGGGATAAAAACAGCATCATACAACACTGATGCATCGGTCAGAAAACTTCCGTCTACAGGTATTTTTTTGCCTTCTTCTGTGGTAATTGCACCTTGTTTCAATGAAATTAATTTAACCGTAGCGCCTTTATCCACCAAAGCTTTTTTCATTTTATTCAACAATTCGTCCTTTACGCCATCAGCAACCAAAAAAGCCACTTTTCTCGTATTAATCGTATTTTTAATGGTGCCTTCCATACTTAATGCTGCCGATTTCTCTAACACTGGTTTTATATAAATAGGTTCAGTATTGTTCCCGTTTGCATCAGCAGAAACCCCAAGATTCATAGGTCTTTCAGGTGCTTTTGGAACAGGTAATCCCAATCCGTCAGCTACTTTTGCAGCCAGGTTTTTATCTACCTGTGTAAGCAAACCAAGCATCCTTTCACGTATGTAAACCCTTTCAACTTTGCCCAATTCAAAAGTAAGTGCATCTATCATATGTTGCTGTTCAGGTTTAGACTGGCTGTTAAAGAACATCGTAGCCTGACTAAAGTGATCAAAAAAACTTTTGCTTTTGTTTCTTACTTTTACGGCATCTATTCTTTCTGTATGACTTACAAAACCTCCTTCTGAAGCATTAGCCTGAAAGGGACAACCACCTGAAATACTGTTGGGATGGTAATTTGTTTTATCGGCGTTTATGGTTTGTCTCATCTGTCCGTCCCGCTGATTATTGTGCACAGGCGATACGGATCGGTTGATGGGAATTTCGTGAAAATTCGGACTTCCCAATCTTGAGAGTTGCGTATCGGTATAAGAAAATAATCTGCCCTGCAATAAAGGGTCGTTGCTAAAGTCGATACCCGGTACAATATGCCCCGGATGAAATGCAACCTGCTCTGTTTCTGCGAAAAAATTATCAGGATTTCTGTTGAGCGTCATTTTTCCCACCCGAATTACAGGAATAAGTTCTTCAGGAATTAGTTTGGTTGGGTCGAGCAAATCAAAACTATATTTTAGTTCATCAGCTTCCGGTATAATTTGCAAACCCAATTCCCATTCAGGAAAATTGCCTGCTTCGATAGATTCCCACAAATCCCTTCTGTGGAAGTCGGAATCTTTGCCGGAAATGTTCTGTGCTTCATCCCAAGAGATTGAATGCACACCCAGCAACGGTTTCCAATGAAATTTCACAAAACAGCTTTCGTTTTTCGAATTAATTAAGCGGAATGTATGAACGCCAAAACCTTCCATCATGCGAAAACTACGTGGCAATGCCCTGTCGCTCATGGTCCACATAATCATGTGCATGGTTTCGGGCATCAGTGAGATAAAATCCCAGAAAGTATCGTGGGCAGAGGCGGCCTGTGGCATTTCATGATGCGGTTCAGGCTTTACGGCATGCACCAGATCAGGAAATTTCATGGCATCCTGTATAAAAAATACAGGCATATTGTTCCCAACGAGATCATAGTTGCCTTCCGAGGTATAAAATTTTACCGCAAATCCTCTTACATCTCTCGATAAATCTGATGACCCTCTTGAACCAGCCACTGTTGAAAAACGAACAAATACAGGCGTTTCAGCGGCGGTATCATTTAAGAAACCGGCTTTGGTGTATTTATCCTGTGATTCATACAGCTTAAAAATTCCGTGCGCCGCACTTCCTCTTGCATGGACAATCCTTTCCGGAATGCGTTCATGGTCAAAGTGCGTAATTTTTTCCCTCAGAATAAAGTCTTCCAACAGGGTAGCGCCCCGTTCTCCGGCTTTTAGAGAATTGTTGTTGTCGTTAATTTTTAAACCTTGATTGGTGGTCAATATTTCATTTGCCCCATTCTCAGTATTAACAGAAAGATCATCAATCTTTGATGCGCTTTTCTTTGCTGATTTCTTTTCTTCTTTTTCCATTTAAATTGGATGCTAAAAGGTGATTAAAAAATGATTCAATTGCTAAATTAATTGGTTTAACTTCAGGAAACGTTACACAATAAATTGAAAAAATTACACGATTCACATATTTGATTTGTGCTGCATTTTAGAAATTGCTTTGGTGATTCTTATTGCACTTAAAAAACGTTTTCCAATTTATTTCTCCAGACCATTATTCTTTGGATACAACAGTTACCATAGGTTCTTTATTCCTGGTAAGGTTTAATCCATAGGTATAATTTGTCGAAAGAATTACATCGTTGCAGTCAAAATGTTTGATGATTCCGTCTTTAACAAGTGCAACAATCCAGCACGTATTTTGGTGCATCCCGTAATCGATGACAAAAAGTGCCTGTCCGGTTCCCAATGGAGTTTCTACCAATATCGATGGATCTAATTGTAGTATCATAATGTTGTTCAATTAAAATAGTGGCAGATTCATCTATGCCTCTGCCAATGCATCGCGCAATGCTTTTACATGCTTGAGGTTGGCTTTTAGTAAGGTTTTTTGAGCGTAAATTAAAGTTTGTTGTAAGGCAGTTAAATGTTCAAAATCATTCTTCAATACGTTTTCGTAAGTATCTTGTGCCTCATCTTCTCCGTACGCGCAAGAGTCGAGAATTGCTTTGCGGTCTTTGCCTGTGAGTGCTGCCTTCACATCCATCCACATGCGAAAGAATTTTCCTGAAGTCAGTGTGCCTTCGGCTGCCTCGCCACCCAATGCGTTTACTTCATTAACCAATTCTTGTTTGCATTTTTGACTGGTTGAAATAAATTGAGTAAACAAGGATTTTAAATCAAGTTCTTCCGTTTCTTTTGATGCAGTTTCATAACCTTCTATTCTGTCGTTGTTGATGGTGATGAGTGCGTTTAGCACTTCAATTGTTTTTTCTCTTTCCATTTTAATGTTTATTTAATTCATGAATATTATTTGCCATTTTGTTTTATCAGTCCTGATCAACAATACTTATGACATCTATTGCCTATGTTATGAAATTCTTCTTATGATTCTTAGTTTTGTGTTTCGAAAAGCGTTGCAAAAGCGCATTGCCTACATTTTTTATTCCGTCAGAATATTTTGTAACAACACTTGCAACGGCAAATTGTATGAGCGTACCAAATATTCTTTTTATTGGATTGTGTGAACTGCCCATCCAAAGTTTTTTGGAAATATAACCTGTTCCTAAACCGATTGCAGGACCTAAAATATTGCTTTTTGTTTCGGATAAAGTAGCTACTTTGCTAAATGTGCTTTTAATTAAGTTGATTGGTTTTAAACTTTCGTATGTAGTATGCAACTGCTCTTTCAGTAATACCAATTCATATGCTCGTTTTTCCTTCAATGCAATAATTGTTTCGTTCAGTGCTTCTGTTTCGTTTTTCATACTGCTATTTTTTTTGCTTTAGCATTTGTCTAATAATTGAGTTGCTTACCGGATATTTTATCAGGGAGCTACGGAAAACGTGCAGCAAAATGGCAATAATCACATAAAAACCACCGATAACAAAAAAGCCGTAAAAAGAATCACCCAGCAGTTTTCCAACCCACAGCGCAATGCCAATGTTTACAATCAAGAACGACAATGCGATCGTTATAATAAAAACAAGTTGCGAAACGAGCGAAGAAACTACTTCAGCCGATTTGTCAATGGCATTTATCTTTAGTAATTCAATGGTTGAATTACTGTAATCTTGCGCCCGGTCTATAAGCGTTGCTAATGGAGTTGTACTGTCTGCCATAATTGATTAATTTAAAGTTCGAGAATTATGATGTAAGAAAAATTTAATAGGTTGCATTTTTTACATCATTTTTTGCATCATTGTAGGTTTCTTTTCCTCTTTCAGCTAAATTTTCAGCATCATTTTTAGTGCTTTCAAATTGTTCTTTAACGGAATCAGAGAATTCACCGGACTTTGTTTTTATTTTATCCAAATAATCATTGCCTTTATCCTTAATCATTTTGCGGGTTGTTGAACCTTTTTCAGGTGCAGTTAAAATTCCTGCGATTGCGCCTACGGCAAGTGCTGCCAACGATCCTAATACTACTTTTTTAGTACTCATAATGTTTTTTTGTTTTATGTCCCGCCAACTCCCAAAAAAGAAAGCTTGTAAAGCGGATTATTTAATTGTTATTTTTTTTGTTTTGATTTAAAACGGAATGATTTACAGTGTCATTCCGTTTTGTTTTTTAAGGAAAAACTAATAGCGAATTTCTTCACCTTTGTTGGTTCTCCAGTTTTCTTCAAAGTATTTGGCATCTTCACTATTACGAGGATTAACGCCCATAACAATGTTTCCGCTGTTAATTCCTGTTTCATATAATTTAGCGCGTTCTTCAGGAATTCCAGAACCTACAAGTGCTCCGATAACGCCGCCTGTAATACCTCCAGCACCGGCACCCGCTAAACCTGCAGCAATGGGCCCGGCTAAAACAATACCAAGTCCTGGTATGGCGATACTTGTTCCGATGGCTGCAATAACACCTACAATTGCACCAACAGTACCGCCAATAGCAGAACCAGTACCTGCGCCTTCAGCGGCTTTTGATCCTAATTCAGTTTCTTGGAAATCACCTGAAAAATGTTTTTTTCTTGTTTCGTCAGACATAATTAAATTGATGTCGTCTTTGGTGTATCCTCTTTCATACAATGTGTTGTATGCATTTTCTGTACTTTCACGGTCACGAAACATTCCGGTTAACATGCCACGTTCAGCGGCTCTGTTTTCATTTAATTGATTTTCTGTCATTTTAATTTCTGTTTAAATGGTTATTTGTTCATTATTGAACTAATAATTATTTTACAAAGTTGTTAGAAATAAAAGCAAAAGCTTTATACAATTTTTGAAAGGATTTACATGATTTACGCATTCCTTTGTGAAAAATCAAATACGCCTGACGAAGAGATGGCGTTCTGTATTGACGTGTTAAAGCCTCATTGATGCGTTTATGATGGCCATGACACATGGTGAAAGAAGTTTTTTTTGCTATGACAGGTAATTTCAGAAAGTACTTATAAAAAGCACTTAAGATGAAGGCTTGCCGGAGGGTATTTGTTTGCAGGTAAGAATCCTGCAGGATTTGTCTGAATCTGTTGCTTTATAGGTTGCCGAATGTTAAATTCGTTAAATAATTGGAATGGCGTTTCTGTTTTTTTCTTCCAATTTTTTAAAATGCGTTGGAGTCATACCTGTTGTTTTTTTAAACTGCGCTGATAAGTGTCCAACGCTGCTGTAATTTAATAAAAATGCAATTTCAGAAAAACTGGATTCTCCAAAAATAATTAACTCCTTTATTTTATCAATTTTTAATGAAATAATATATTGTTCGATGGTAGTGGTTTCAGCTTCTGAAAAGTAATTGGATAAGTACGTGTAACTGTGACCTAACTCCTTGCTAAGCAACACAGAAAACTTAATAGTTGACTTTTCATCTGAATTGTAAACATAATTAATCATGAATAATCTGATTTTCTCAATGAGCACATCTTGCTTTTTTTCTAACAGCTCCATACCAGCTCTTTTGATTTTTAGATTTATTTTCCTTTTTTCATTAGCAGAAAGATCTTCCTTAGTCTCTATTTCGCCTAATTCAACTTTATCTGATGATATTTCAAGTTCGTCTAAAGCGTTTTTAACAAGAATTTTGCAGCTTTCGCAAATCATATTTTTTACGTAGATTTTCATAAATTATTTCTTTTAATTACTTCCTGCACTAAAGCTCGAACAAGCTATCACGCCAATTGGTCTTAAATAACATTTTCAAAATGTTGTAAAATGAATTAAAAAGTGGTCGTTGAATATTGATTTTTCATTTTAATAAATTTTGATAATAACTATTTATTAATTGCAAAAAAATAACTATAATTTCAATAATTTGTTACACAATGTTTTGGAAAAATTGTATTATTCCCACATGGCAATTTTTAATTTTAGTTCACAATGGCCGGATTTGCATATACTTTCAATGTAAAAAGACAAAACTAAATATCGATGAATAATGCAGCGAAGTTCATTAACCGGCGGAGTAACTAAGACGGATATTACACATCACTTAATGATTGAAAAAAATGAACAGAAGTAGAGTAGTCCCTAAACACAATGGAATAGGGCATATGGTTTTAAGGGTTTGTGGTTCGTAAAAAAAGGTTGGCAAAATATTTATATTTTGCCAACCTTTTTTATTCATTATTTATTTAAATAATGATTATTCTTGAATTATAAAATAATTATAAAAAGTTGTTCAACCTTACTTTAACATCATCAACATATAAAACTCCATCTGAAACTGCATTTTTATTTTTGAAACTTAAAAAAGTAATGAACAAAAAATGTAATTAGAATGGTTTTCATCTAATTTTTATAATCATAAA
>DATIRG010000056.1:0-2041 GCA_035470005.1 Lutibacter sp.
CGTTCCTTCATCCAAACCGCCGACACCCTGAATTCCTTCAATAATCACCGCAGCCACATCGCCTTTTCCAATTTCCTGAATCACCAATTCAATGTCATTCAGCGGCAAAAAAGTCACTTTTTGCTGCAAATTGATGGGTGCGTTTATCGATGCATTGTCGGTGACCACCACCGCTGCCGATGTTCTTCCGTGAAAAGCATTTTTGAAGGATATAATCCTGCTTTTCCCAGTTTCAAAAGATGCCATTTTTAGCGCATTTTCATTTGCTTCGGCGCCCGAATTGCACAAAAACAAGTTGTAATTTTCGCAACCTGACAATTTTCCCAGTTTATGGGCCAATTCCTGTTGAAGGGGATTGACAATTGAGTTGGAATAAAAGCCAATCTTGGTCAGTTGTTCGCTCAGGGATTTTACGTATTCGGGATGCGAATGTCCGATAGAAATAACGCCGTGTCCGCCGTAGAAATCAAGATATTTTGTATTGTTTTCATCCCAAACATAAACGCCTTCCGCCTTTACCGGCGTGACGTTGTAGAGCGGATAAACATCAAATAATTCCATTTTTTATGTTTTAAATCTGATTTATTTTTTCATAAGAAGCGATCAGTCCTTGGATCAAAGACGAACTCAATCCCTGATGCTCCATTTCATTCAATCCTTCAATGGTGCAGCCGCTTGGCGTGGTTACTTTGTCGATTTCCTGCTCGGGATGATTGCCCGATTGTATCAGTAAACTCGCCGCTCCCAAACAGGTGTGCATGGCCAGTTCCTGCGCTTCTTTGGCATCAAAACCCAATTGAATGGCGCCTTGCGACGTTGCCCTGATCAACCGCATCCAAAATGCGATGCCGCTGGCACAAATCACCGTTGCCGACTGCATGAGTTTTTCTTCAATGTTAAGCGTTTTTCCCACTGCATTAAAAATGGTTTTGGCTAGCGCTATATTTTCAGTCCCTTTTTTATTGGCACTTATACAGGTCATGGATTTCCCCACCGAAATTGCCGTATTTGGCATGGCCCTGATAATTGCGGTTTCTGTACCCAAAAAACTTTCCAGTTCGGCAATTTTTCTGCCGGTTACTGTTGAAATAATGGTGTGTGTTTTCGGATTCACAACATCTTTTATTTCTTCCAATACAGTTTGCAACTGTTTTGGCTGCACCGCAATGATGACGATATCTGAAGAACATACCGCTTTTTTATTGTCCGTAGCTATTATAACCGTCGGCAGTTTTTCCAACGAACTTAAAGAAGAAGTGTCTCTTTTTGTCAGATACAAATTATGTACATTAAAATCTTTTTGCGTTAAAATCCCAATGGCAATAGAATACCCTAAATTTCCTGCGCCTATAATTGCTATTTTCATGTTATTTTATCTTTTTAAAATGCGGATGCTTTTAAATGCAACCCTTCCGATTCTTTAAATCCAAGCATTAAATTCATATTTTGAATGGCCTGACCCGATGCCCCTTTTACCAAATTGTCAATCACCGAAGTAATTAACAAGGTGTTATTGTGTTTTTCCAAATGAATAAAACAATTGTTGGTGTTCACCACTTGTTTTAAATGAATGGGCACTTTTGAAATATGGGTAAAAGGTGCGTCTTTATAGAAATCTTCGTACAATTCAATGGCATTTTCAACAGTTCCTTCATACTTTAAATAGGTTGAAGCAAAAATTCCCCTGCTGAAATTTCCCCGGTTGGGAATCAGAAATAATTCCTCCGAAAAATTGGACTGCAATTGCAACAAACTTTCCCCAATTTCGCCCAAATGCTGGTGCGTAAAGGCTTTGTAAATCGAAAAATTATTGTCC
This sequence comes from Lutibacter sp., assembly GCA_035470005.1. Taxonomy (GTDB): domain Bacteria; phylum Bacteroidota; class Bacteroidia; order Flavobacteriales; family Flavobacteriaceae; genus Lutibacter. The sequence goes on from DATIRG010000056.1 coordinate 1,817, forward strand.
CGCCAGCTAAAATGCGTTGTGTCACTTTGCGAAACTCCGGCACCTGTTGCACCGGTGGTTGCATTGATGTGCACGGAACCGTTCAACATATTTTGTTTCGCCAAAGGCAATAAGGCCAACTGGATGGCGGTGGCAAAACAGCCGGGTTTTGCATTGTATTTGGCCGATTTAATCTTGTCTTTTTGAAGTTCGGGCAAACCGTAAACAAATTCATTTCCCTGAAAA
>DATIRG010000057.1:0-3332 GCA_035470005.1 Lutibacter sp.
AATGCAGCTTTTTCCAAATCTGGATGCACAAAACCGCCATAAAATTCTTCAGAATACACTTTGGTTTCCAGCAAATCGGTGTCGCAAATTAAAACCTTATCTGCTTTTAGGGCCAATTCATTTTCCGATTTCATTTGTCCTACCGCAATAGGCAACATATCCGAATTTTCGCAGGTTTTCCGTTCGTTATTCCATTTATTTTGCAAATAATCCCGCGCATATTCAGGAACCCAAACCGTGTTATAATGGCGGGCCAGCAATTTAGAAAGTGTTGTTTTTCCTGAGCTTTCAGGTCCGAAAAGCACCACTTTTATTATATTTATGTCTGTTTGTTTAAGTTTTTCTTCCATGCATAATATCCTTGAAAAGCTAAAAATAAAAATATCGCATATTGAATGCCCGTAAAACCGTATCCTTTTACAAAATATAGCGGAATGGAAACCACGTTGCCTGCAATCCAAAACAGCCAGTTTTCTAATTTCTTATTGGCCATTAACCACATTCCGGCAAAAAAGATGCCGGTGGTAAAAGTATCTAAAAAAGGAGTTGTTTTTCTAAAATCCTCCAAATTTCCGGCAGTTAAATTAGTGACTGCATAATCTACGCTTTCGATAAAATTTAAATGATTTGGCATCACATCATAATGTCTGTAAACGAGAATCACAAAAATTGAAGTGAATATAAAAATGCCAAAAGTTTTTAATTTATCCAGATTGTTTGTTCTTGAAATCGGCAAATGTTGGTGTTTATCATCAACAATCCTGCTCCACATATACCAGCCGTAAACGCTCATAAGCGTATAATAAATATTGATAATTAAATCGCCGTATAAATCCCATTGCACCAACAAATACACATACAAAGCTGTACTGATAATGCCAGTAGGAAACACCAAAATATTTTCTTTTTTGGCATAAAATACACTTAGCACGCCAAAAAAGGCGGCAATTAATTCAAGCGAAATATGTAGTGCGCTCGCCGTTTGGTAAGGTTCAACAAAAAAATTAAGAAGGTCATTCATAAGCTAAAAATTGAATGAAGTATTGTTTTCAAAAGCGGTGCCAACAACCACCAAATCGGCGCCATTTTCATAAGCATTGTGCAATTGTTCTTTGGTTTTTATGCCTCCGCCAACAATAAGCGGAATGGAAATATGTTGTTTTACTGCTGAAATTAGTTGTGAATTTACAGGAAATTTTGCACCGCTTCCGGCTTCCAAGTAAATTAATTGTTTGCCTTTGTACATTCCGGCAACGGCCGTATCCACCGCCAATTGTATGTTTTCTTGTAAAATTGGTTTGGTGTTGCTCATTTTTAATACCGATGAATTGGTTCCGCCATCAATTAAAATATAACCTGTAGGAATAATTTCCAAGTTAGAATCTTTCAAAAAAGGAACTGATTTTATTTGCTGTTCAATTAAATATTCCGGATTTCTTCCCGATAATAATGATAAAAACAACAAAGCATCTGCATGATTGGTGAGTTGCGAAAAATCACCGGGAAAAAGTACCACAGGCAATTCCGTATGCTTTTTAAGTGTTTTCACAAACAAATCGGTGATGCCGTTTTCAACAAAACTTCCGCCCACAAAAATAAAATTTGCATTGAGCTTTTCAATTCTTGAAGTCATTTCGGGCAATTTATCCAGAGAAGTTTTATCGGGATCCAATAAAATAGCGAGTAATTTTTCCTTTTTTATGGCGGATTTTTGGATGAATTCTAGAATGGATTTAAGCATTTTCCAAAATTTCTAAGGCATATACCAAGGTAAAACCATCTAATTGTTCAAAACGGATATCATAATTTTTGTCCCAGCTATCCACTTTTATGTAACCGGTGGTTTTTTTGTCTGCAATTTGAAAAGAATTGATGTCAATATCATTTTTGAAAGTCAATCCGCCGAAAGGATAAATTTTATACAAGGCTTCTTTTGCGCCCCAAATTACGGTTAGCTGCTCAATATAATCATCATCTTTATGAATGAATCCTTTTTCAAAATTGACGAACCGATGTTGGATGATTTTTATTTTTTCCCTGTTTTTTTCAATGTCGATTCCAACGGCAGTATCACTAATTGCAATCGCAGAATAAGTAAAGGAATGGGTTATTGAGATATGTTTTCCATTGGTTAAATGCGGTTTGCCGTTATCGTTGTAAAATAAATCGAAGTCGGAAAAACCGGCTGCTTTCAACAGATGACGCACGCTTAAAAATCCGCGTTTGTGAAGATCGGTTTTCATTGAACTCAATCTATCTTCACTTCTTACTGTCAATTGCATTTTTTCTGCCAAATCACTTAACGATTCTTCAATTTTCCACACATAAATGGTGGTATGATTATTTGGCTTAATAGTTTTAAATAAAGGCATTTAGTTTTTCAAAGGTATTTTGTACTTTTGCACATTCCTGAACAACTTGTTTTAGTTGTTTAAAATAAAAACAAATTTAATAAATATGAGTACTAAAACATCAACTTACGTTAAATATAAAGTAAAAGACATCAATCTTGCTGAGTGGGGACGTAAAGAAATTCAATTGGCGGAAGCAGAAATGCCAGGTTTAATGAGTTTAAGAGAAGAATTTAAAGGTAAAAATCCTTTAAAGGGAGCTAGAATTGCAGGCTGTTTGCATATGACCATCCAAACTGCTGTTTTAATTGAAACTTTGGTTGAATTAGGCGCTGAGGTAACCTGGAGTTCTTGCAATATATTTTCAACACAAGACCAGGCTGCTGCTGCAATTGCTGCTGCTGGTGTTTCCGTTTATGCCTGGAAAGGGATGAATGAGGAAGAATTTGACTGGTGTATTGAACAAACATTATTTTTTGGGGAAGACAAAAAACCTTTGAACTTAATTTTAGATGATGGTGGCGATTTAACCAATATGGTGTTGGACAGATATCCTGAATTGGCTGCTGGAATAAATGGTTTAAGTGAAGAAACTACCACTGGCGTTCATCGTTTGTACGAAAGAGTGAAAGAAGGAACATTGCCAATGCCAGCAATAAATGTAAACGATTCGGTAACAAAATCTAAATTCGACAACAAATACGGATGCAGGGAAAGTGCTGTTGACGCCATCAGAAGAGCAACCGATATCATGTTGGCCGGAAGACGCGTGGTGGTTTGCGGTTATGGCGATGTGGGTAAAGGAACAGCGGCTTCATTTAAAGGTGCGGGTTCTATTGTAACGGTTACAGAAATCGATCCAATTTGTGCATTGCAAGCTGCAATGGACGGATTTGAAGTTAAAAGATTAGACAGTGTTGTTGGAAATGCTGATATTATTATCACCACAACAGGAAATAAAGATATTGTGATTGCCCGTCA
>DATIRG010000058.1:0-6024 GCA_035470005.1 Lutibacter sp.
AATTACCAAAAAGTTACATTCGAAAACGAATCAGCAAGTGTTTTTTAACACCATAACTTATGATGCGCAGTTAAAAGGCGATTCCAAGTTGGATTTAAGTGATTTGTCCGATTTTCAAATTTTATTGGTGACCGGAATTGCAAATCCAAAACCATTAACAGAGTATTTGAAAAGCAAAAAGCTTAATTTTAAACATCTGAAATATCCGGATCATCATCATTTCAGTTTAAATGAACTTAGGGAAATAAATGCTGCTTACGAATCGTTATCAGCAACAAATAAAATTATTTTAACAACAGAGAAGGATTATGTCCGTATTTTTGAAAAACTAAAAAACTTGCATTACATCTCAATAAAAACAACGTTTATAACTCATCAAAATGAGTTTGACAATCTTATAAAAAATTATGTGGAACAAAGTTCAGGAAACAGTTAAATTCTTACAAAATAAAGGAATTTCAAAAGCAGATTACGGGATTATTTTAGGCACAGGTTTGGGAAATTTGGTGGAGAAAATCGACATTGAATTTTCAATTCCCTATAATGAAATTCCCAATTTTCCGGTTTCAACGGTTGAAGGCCATTCAGGAGAATTGATTTATGGCACAATTGGAACCAAAAAAGTGATTGCCATGCGCGGCCGTTTTCATTTTTATGAAGGCTGGACGATGGAACAAACCGTTTTCCCGGTGCGAGTGATGAATTTTTTGGGCGTTGAAAATTTAATTGTTTCAAATGCATCAGGTGGTGTAAATCCTGATTTTAAAGTCGGAGATATTATGATTATCACCGATCATATAAACTTGATGCCGGTGCATCCTTTGCATGGAAAAAACGAAGATCGTTTTGGACCGCGATTTGTTGATATGCACGAAGCGTACAGCAAAAAAATGATTGCGAAAATGGAACAAATAGCGCAAAAACTGGCTATTCCGGTTCATAAAGGGATTTATTTGGCATTGCAAGGACCAACTTTTGAAACGCCTGCAGAATATAAAATGGTGAAAAATTTAGGCGCAGATGCTGTTGGAATGTCAACCGTTCCTGAAGTGATTGTCGCCAAACATATGGGAATGACTTGTTTTGGAATTTCTGTGATTACCGATTTGGGTGTTGAAGGAATTGTGGAAGCAGTTTCCCACGAAGAAGTTCAAAAAGTGGCTAAAATCGCCGAAAAATCAGTAGGAAAACTGGTGGAGGAATTTATAAAAAGTTAAATCTCCCCCTAAACTCAATTGAGAAATAAAGGTTAAAAGGTTCCCAAATCTCAAATTTAAAATTAAGCAAGCTCCCTTTCCTTAGGAAAGGGCTGGGAATAGGACTTATTTTTCGTAGTATAATTCCTTTACAATACCGTCTGCAAGTCCAATCTTCGGAACAAAGATTTTATTCGCGCCGCTCCATTCCATAATTGATAAATAAATTTTGGTTGCAGGTATAATTACGTCGGCCCTGTCAGGATTTAAGTCCAGCTGCATAATGCGTTCTTCGTAACTTAAATTGCTCAATAATTCCATTTGATCTTTAATATAACCTAAAGACAATGGTTTGCCCATTGGTTTTCCTGATATTTTAAAAATTTTATTGATGTTTCCTCCCGATCCAATTACCGATATTCTCTTTAAATTTTTGGTGTTTTCTTTGACCCAAAGCTCAATGCTTTTCCAAATATTTTTAAATTCTTTACTATCGTCCAACAAACGCACCGTTCCTATTTTAAAGGATTTTGAGTTGACAATTTTTCCTTTTGAAAAAAGCGTTATTTCTGTACTACCACCACCAACATCAACATATAAATAAGAATTTTTAGCAGTAATAACTGTACTTAAATCTGTTCCAAAAATTATTTTGGCCTCTTCAGTGCCGTCAATAATGTCAATTTTTACGGAAGTTTTTTCAAAAATTTCTTTGGCAACTTCATGTCCGTTACTGGCTTCTCGCATGGCCGATGTGGCGCAGGCTTTATATTTTTGAACACCATGAACTTCCATCAATAATTTGAAAGCTTCCATAGCTTTAATCATTCTTATTTTATTTTCTTCTGAAATTTTTCCGCTCAAAAAAGTGTCGGCACCTAAACGAATGGGAACACGAACCAATGCCGATTTTTTGAAACTTGGCTCCTGAAATTTATTTTGTTCAGTAATTACGTTCACCAACAGCAATCTTATGGCGTTGGAACCAATATCAATTCCTGCAAGTTTTTCAATTTTCAAAATAGAGCTATTTATAATTTTTAGGAAATTCAGTTAAAAAAGTTTTTCCTGATTTAATGTCTTTCCAATGATTTGTGTCGAATTTTATTCCAACAACCCCACAGGTCGGCACTTTATCCACATGAAGGCTTCCAAATTTATTCACAAAATCACTAATGCCATGGTCATGGCTAAAAATGATGGCCGAATCGAATCCGTCATCCAAAGCTTTTACCGTTTTAATCAAATACCCGTCGCTGAAATTGAACAGCGATTTGCTAATTCTCAAATTTGCCAACGGAAAATTAAAAGTATAGGTGAAAATCATTGCCGTATGAAGTGCCCTGTTTGCGCAACTTGCAATAAACACATCAGGTGTCGCAATTTTTTTTTGCAGTACGTTTGAAATCAAATATGCATCATTAATTCCGCGTTCTTTCAAAGGGCGATCAATGTCTTTAATCCCTTCATAATCCCAAGAAGATTTCGCGTGCCTAACAATATAAAGTGTTTTCATAAAGTTTTATTGAGGTGCAAAGATACTGTTTAAGGAGCCAATCGCTCAATTTTCCAGTTAAAATCTTCCTGCAACGTATATCTAATTCTGTCGTGCATCCGATTTGGACGTCCTTGCCAAAATTCCATGCTGATTGGTTTTACGAGAATGCCGCCCCAATGTTTTGGACGGTCAATTTCTTTGTTTTCGTATTGTTTTTCAAATGAGGCCAGGCGTTCATCCAAAAAATTTCGAGATGGCACCACTTCACTTTGGTCGGAAGCCCAAGCACCTAATTTGCTTCCGTCGGGTCGCGACTCAAAATACCCGTCAGATAAATTTTCAGAAAGTTTTTCTGCGACACCTTTTATAATTATTTGACGTTCAATTCCTTGCCAAAAAAAAGACAAACAAACGTTTGGGTTTAAGGCAATGGCTTTTCCTTTTTCACTGAGGTAATTGGTAAAAAAAACAAATCCCTCCCAAGTGAATTTTTTTAATAAAACAACCCTGGCTTTCGGGAATCCGTCTGCGCCAATAGTAGAAACCGTAACCGCGTTTACTTCAGAATCTCCGCCAAATTCTTCCACTTCATAAAACCACTTTTGAAATAATTCCATCGGGTTGTCTGTAATTCCTTCTTCAGAAAGCTCGCTTTTTTGATAAACTTTTCTATAATTGCCTAAATCATTTTCCATGGCACAAAATTAAAAATCTTTTATTGGTTTAATACTTTTTCATTGATTTCTTTTTTCGGCGATTTTATAATCAGCAAACCAACAAAAGTAATCAATCCGTTTACGATTAAAAGCTCATAACCAAACACATAACCGTTTAAAAATCGGGTTGAATAGTCGTTTAAGAAATAGGTGATAATCACTGAAAGAATTGCGACAATCCACACTAAAGAATCCTTTACAGGGATTTTAGTGAAAATTCCGAAAGCAAACAACCCCAAAAGCGGGCCATACGTATAGGAAGCGACTTGCAACACGCTGCTGATTACGTTTTCTTTTAAAACATACCTGAAAATGATGATGACCAAAATTAATACGATTGAAACGCCAATGTGTGTTTTCTTTCTAATCGCTGTTTGCTTCGATTTTTCCCTGTTTTCAATATCAAGGAAATCGACGCAAAATGAAGTCGTTAAAGCTGTTAAGGCACTATCGGCGCTTGAATAGGCAGCGGCAATCAATCCTAAAATAAAAAAGATGCCGATGTAAATTCCCAAATCGCCTTTAAGCGCAATCTCCGGAAATAACAAATCGGTTTTGATTGAGCCATCAACAACAGGCGTTGCAATCCCAAATTTTTCGGCATAAATAAACAACAAAGCACCTAAAACCAGAAACACAAAATTAACAAGGATAAGAACAAATCCTAAGGAAATGACATTCCATTGCGCTTCTTTGGTATTTTTGCAGGTCAGGTTTTTTTGCATCATATCCTGGTCCAATCCGGTCATGGCAATGGCGATAAACATGCCGCCAAAAAATGATTTTAAAAAGTGTTTCTTGTCACTAAAATCGTCGGTAAATATTATCTGGCTGTAATGTTTAAATTCCTCAGAAGAAAAAATATCTGAAATAGACCAATCTAATTTGTTGATAATGATAATAATAGTGGCGAAAAGCGCGAAAAGCATAAAAGCAGTTTGCAGCGTATCGGTCCAAACAATTGTTTTGATTCCGCCTTTAAATGTGTAAATCCAGATTAAGAAAATGGAGAGAACTACGGTAATTTCAAAGGGAACATTCCATTCGTCAAAAATATAATACTGTAATACCGAAGCCACCAAAAACAACCTGAAAGCTGATCCTAAAACCCTGGAAACAAAAAAGAAAAAAGCGCCGGTTTTATGGGAAGTTGGCCCGAAACGATGTTTTAAAAACTCGTAAATTGAAGTTACCTGCATATTGTAATAAATAGGAATCAGCACATATGCAATCACCAAATAACCAATCATATAACCAAAAACGATTTGCATATAACTAAACTGCGAACTTTGCACCCAGCCGGGAATCGAAATAAAGGTCACGCCAGAAAGGGAAGCGCCAACCATTCCGAAAGCAACAATGTACCAAGGCGATTTTTTATTTGCTTTAAAAAAAGTGTCATTGTTGTCGTTTTTCCCGGTGAAGTAGGCAATTAAAAGCAGTATGCAAAAATAAACGGCAATCAGGGAAAGAATATATATTGGCTTCATTAAATATTTTTATTGTTATGGTTAACAAAGAAAGCAAAATTATTGGGAATATCTTTCCTAATTGTATATTTGCAATATGAATTTTTCTTCAAAAATTTTGGAAAATGCCGTTAATGAAGTTTCTCAATTGCCAGGAATTGGCAAAAGAACAGCGTTGCGATTGGTGTTGCATTTGTTAAAGCAGCCGGCATCGCAGACGCATCAATTGGCGGCCGGACTCATAAAATTGGTTGACGAGATTAAATTTTGCGAAAAATGCCATAATATTTCCGACAAGGATGTTTGTGAAATTTGTTCAAATTCCTCCCGAAATTCAGAAATTATTTGCGTGGTTGAAGATGTTCGCGATGTGATGGCCATTGAAAACACTTCGCAGTTTAGAGGTTTGTACCACGTTTTGGGCGGAAAAATTTCGCCAATTGAAGGCATTGGCCCGCATAATTTAACCATTGACAGCTTGATAGACAAAGTAAAATCGGGAACCATCAAAGAAGTTATTTTTGCCTTGAGTTCTACTATTGAAGGCGATACCACCAACTTTTATATTTATAAACAACTGGAAGGATTGCCTATTAAAACTTCAACCATCGCGCGCGGTATCGCGGTAGGCGATGAGCTTCAATATGCCGATGAGGTTACCTTAGGCAGAAGTATCGTGAACCGAATTCCGTTTGATAAATCGTTTTAAATTTATGAATTTAGTTGTTTTGCTAAATTTGATTGAATTCTAATTAACAAATCAAAAAATTAAAATAAGAATTTGGGCGTTACCGCAAGGGTCGGGCTATATGCTACAATCTTTTTATCGGCAAAAAGCCTCAAAAAAGGATTTCCGCTGCAAACAAGGTTCACTGAACACCAATTCAAAATAAAAAAAGGTGAAGTAATCCCTAACGCAAAAGGCTTTATTACTTAGAATTTAAGTATTTTTTTCAATACAAATTCTGGCGACAACCGCAAAAATCTCCTTGGCATTCCCAAAAAGCGGATTCAAATCCAGTTCAGCAATTTCAGGAGCAGCCATTAATAAGTCAGAAATTTTTACGATAATTTCCGCAAACAATTTTTCATTCACGCCTTCCTGATTTCTGATTCCCTGAATTATTTTGTACGATTTTAAATTT
>DATIRG010000059.1:0-4022 GCA_035470005.1 Lutibacter sp.
ACATTATAATTGCCGTAAAAAGGTTTATCAGAAATGAATTCACCGATAAATTCATTTTCACTGGCGCTTTTTAAATAGACATTATTATTAGCACTATTTGATCTGAAAGTGAAAAAATAAAAACGGTCATTCAAAAAATAATGATTTAAAGACGCTATCACATTGTTGGAATATTTACCGTGTTTAAATTTTGTGTGTTTATTATTGCCTAAATCAATGGTTGATACTCCATTGGTATAAAGCACCAATAACGTCTTTTTATAACGTATTGGATGGGGAAAATGGGTTAAATCGATGAATTCACTTGTTCCCAAATAACGCCATTCGCTCAATTTAAAATTGTATTTCCACGTTTCATTGTTAAAATACATTTCTGTCTTGTTAAAATCGTCTATGCTTTTCCCGTTAAAAAAATAGGCTTCATCATCGTCCAAAATATACATTCCGTCAAAAGTACCTTTGGGAACTTCTTTAGAATTAACCGGACTGATGGTTTCCCACTCCAACAAATCGGTATCAAAATAGGTGAAAAAATTTCGTGCGCTCCAAAAACCATAACCGCCATACCTTACAATTTTATCATCATAAACAAAGGTGTTAGAATTGATTTGCATTTTGTGGTTAAAAGAATTGTCTATTCGCTTAATCGTATCATTCTGCAATTTGTAAACAATTCCGCCTTGAGTATGCACAAAATAATAGTTTGATTTCAACAACACAGGTTTATAACTTTTGAATTCAAATTGAGGGTCAACCACAATTTTTACGCTGTCAATTTCAAAAGTTTCCAGATCAATTTTTTTGTAATAATCCTTAAAAAAAACATAGATGATATTGTTTGTGCTGTCCAGCGACGTGTAGGATATTTTATCATATTTTCCCACATAAACCGATTGCGCAAAAATAAGCGTTGAAAATAAAAGAAAAATCGCGGTTAAAATATTGTTCTTTAACACCATACCTCAAATATACACAAAATATGGTTTTGTGAGATAAAAAAAATAATCATCTCATTATAATGCGAGAGTGTGTTTTAACGAAATGATGTTTTTAAATTAGCATTACCATTTCTAACTTAAAACCGTTGAATTTTATGAAAAAGATTTTACGCTACACAATCGATGCTGTTCAGCAGAAAAAAACGCAAATAGCAATTATTGCCTTGTTGGTATTTTTTACAATGCTCTCGAGTTTCTATTTAATGTACACCGTTTTTAGCAACATTTAAATGTTCGCAGAAAGAGAAAAAAACCTTTGAAAATTAATGCTGGAAGATTGCAATCAAACAAAAGAAAAAGAAAAAAACTGCCCTCAGTTATAAAATTGGGGGCAGTTTTTTAATTTCCGTTTTAAACTTAATAATCTAAAAAAGAACTTTAGAAAATTAAACAAGTATAAGTTAGCATAAAATAAACACTTGCAATTATAAAAAAATATTTATTTAAACTGTTTTTTATTGAGTTTTTAAATCCTGCTTTGGTAAGTATACAAATCATAATACCTGCCTTGTTTGGCAATCAGTTCTTCGTGGCCACCCTGCTCAACGATATTTCCGTTTTCAATCACCAAAATTTGATCGGCTTTTTGAATGGTGCTTAACCGGTGCGCAATCACAAAAGTGGTGCGGTCTTTCATTAAAATATGCAAACTCTTTTGAATAAAAGATTCACTTTCGGTATCCAGATTTGAAGTGGCTTCATCTAAAATAATGATTTTAGGATCTGCCAGCAAAGCCCTTGCAATGGTAATGCGCTGACGCTGACCGCCGGACAGTTTAACGCCGCGTTCGACAATCACTGTATCCAAACCTTCTTCAAACCGGTCTGTAAATTCGTTTACATAAGCGCCTTTTACCGCTTCCAGCAGCTGTGCTTCCGTGGCATTTGGCCTTGGAAATAAAATATTTTCGCGAATGGTGCCTTCATACAAAAAATCGTCCTGAAGCACAACGCCCAAATGACTTCTGAAACTGCTCAAGTTTACGGTGGACAAGTCGATGCCGTCAACCGTAACTTTACCTTCGGTCGGATTTAAAAAGGAAGCTGCCAATCCGGCAATCGTTGTTTTTCCTGAACCTGATGAACCCACCAAAGCGGTAACACTTCCAGATGGTGCTTTAAACGAAATATGGTGCAGCACTTCCTTGCTTTTTTCATAGCTGAAAGACACATCTTCAAAAACCATATCACCAACAAGCGCATCCAAAACCACCGTTCTGGTTTCCGGATTGTCTTCCTCGGTCATTTCCATCAATTCCTGTGTGCGATCGAGTCCCGCCATCGCTTCCGTTAGCTGACTGCCAATATTGCTCATTTGAACAATTGGTGCAATCATAAAGCCCAAAAACAGGGTAAACGACACAAATTCACCAATGGTCATGGTGTTATTCATAATAAAGTAACCGCCAATTCCCATAATTCCTGCAGATGCCAATCCGAGTAAAAAAGTGGAAGAACTCGTAATCAGCGCTGTGGCCGTCAAACTCTTTTTTACATTCAAAAACAAACGCTCCACGCCTTCTTCAAAAGTTTTATTCTCCTGATTTTCGGCATTGAAACCTTTTATAACCCGAACACCGTTTAAAGTTTCAGTCAGCCTGCCCGTAACTTCGGCATTAATTTTTCCGCGGTCCCTAAAAATCGGACGGATATAGCCAAATGCTTTTAAGGCCACGACCGCAAAAATGGCAACAGGCACCAACACAAAAAAGGTCATTAAAGCATTAATTTTTATCAATATCACCAAAGATATTATAGCGGTAATCGATCCGCCAAACAATTGCACCAAACCGGTTCCCACCAAATTTCGCACGCCTTCAACATCATTCATCACACGGGAAACAAGTGCGCCCGATTTGTTATTGTCAAAAAAACTGATGGGCAGCGTAAGGAGTTTTTTTTGCACTTTTGCTCGTAAAACAGAGATTAAATGCTGGGCTTCAACACTTAACAAACGCGTTAAAGAGAAAGAACTCACCGCCTGAATAAGGATAGAAACACAAACAACCACCAGCAATATTGTTAAAGTCGAAACGTCACGCGAAGGAATTACATCATCAATCAAGGTTTTACTGGCATAAGGAAGCACCAAAGCCGCCAAACTTTTGACAATGATTAAAACAATTCCCAATAATATGATTTTTTTCCGAGGCCAAATAAATTCATTAAAGGCCCATTTGTAAGAAACTTTTGTTTTGCTCATAACATTTTTTTAAAACAATATCACGACAAAATATTTTAGGTGACAATAAGGCAGTTGTCTTTAAGTTATATATTGATGTATGATATGTTGAACACTGAAAATTAAATGCGTAAACAAATAAACTTTAAACAAATAAACAGTTAAACATATTTTTCGTAAATTTAGGTAGATTTCCTCAAACAAAGAAAAATGGCTTTTATAGATTATTATAAAATATTGGGCATTGATAAAAATGCTGCTGCAGGTGACATTAAAAAAGCCTATCGAAAATTGGCAAGAAAATACCACCCCGATTTAAACCCTTCGGATAAGGAAGCCGAGCGGAAATTCAAAGAAATTAATGAAGCCAATGAAGTATTGAGCGATCCCGAAAATCGTAAAAAATACGATGAGCACGGAAAAGACTGGAAACACGCCGAAGAATTTGAAAAAGCAAAACAACAGCAACGACAGTACCAAGGAAGCGGAAGACAAAGTCCGTTTGGTGATTTTGGTGGCGGCGACTTTGGCGGTGGCGAGTACTCCGACTTTTTTGAATCTATGTTTGGAGGACGTTCTTCATCAAGAGGTGGTACCGGCGGCAGTACAAAATATAGGGGACAAGACCTCAACGCCGAATTGCACCTCAACCTGACCGAAGTTTTTGAAACCCAAAAAAGAACTTTAACGATTAACGGTAAAAATATTCGGCTAACCATTCCTGCCGGCGTAAAAAACGGACAGGTCATAAAAATTAAAGGGCACGGCGGCGAAGGCATCAATGGCGGTCCGAAAGGCGATTTGAACATTACATTTTCCATTGAAAATAACACCAAATTCAA
>DATIRG010000060.1:0-3444 GCA_035470005.1 Lutibacter sp.
AATGAGTGTTGTTTTAGAAGTAACCCATACAGAGCAAGGTGTAAAAGGAAATACAGCAACAAATGCAACAAAACCTGCAACTGTTGAAACTGGCGCTGTTATTAATGTTCCTTTGTTTATCAATGAAGGCGATAAAATTAAAGTTGATACTGCAAAAGGCGCTTATTTAGAACGAGTTAAAGAATAAATTGTATGAAACTTCCCCGTAAATATAAATTGAAAGAAATTGCGGATATAATTGAGGCAACTTTTGTGGGACCTGCTGATTATCCAATTTTAGGTTTTAATGAAATTCATGTTGTTGAAGAAGGCGATATTGTTTTTGTGGATCATCCTAAATATTACGACAAAGCGCTGCATTCGAAAGCATCCGTAGTTTTGATCAATAAAGAAGTAGAATGTCCGGAAGGAAAAGCATTATTAATTTCAGAAGATCCTTTTGCAGATTTCAACAAACTGACCAAATATTTTAATCCGTTTATAGCTGTTAATTAAGCTATTTCCGAATCAGCAATCATAGGAGAAAACACAGTAATTCAGCCAAATGTATTTATCGGAAATAACGTTAAAATTGGTGCCAACTGCCTAATTCATCCAAATGTGACCATTTACGACAATTGTGTTTTAGGAAACAATGTCACCATTCACGCAGGAACTGTTTTGGGTGCCGATGCTTTTTATTATAAAAAGCGCCCAACCGGTTACGATAAATTAATTTCTGGAGGAAGCGTACTGATTGAAGACAATGTTGATATTGGCGCGCTTTGTACCATTGACAGAGGTGTTTCTGCCAATACAACTATTAAAAAAGGTACAAAAATAGACAATCAGGTTCAGGTTGGTCACGATACCGTTATTGGAGAAAATTGCTTAATTGCTTCACAAACAGGAATTGCAGGTTGCGTAATCATCGAAAACAATGTCACTTTATGGGGACAAGTTGGCACAAATAGTGGAATTACCATTGGTGAAGGTGCTGTTGTACTCGGACAAACAGGCGTTACAAAATCGTTAAAAGGAGGCATCTCATATTTCGGAACACCAGTAGAGGAATCAAGAAAGAAATTGAAAGAAATGGCCGAAATAAAACAAATGATAAAAAATCAAAAAAAGTAATAAATACATCCATCCTAAACTTAGAAAAAATTACTTTTGTAACACGATAAATACTTTAATTCAAAAATAAACTTAAATGAGCGTTTTAGTCAATAAAGATTCAAAAATAATTGTACAAGGATTTACGGGAAGCGAAGGTACTTTTCACGCAACCCAAATGATTGAATATGGAACAAATGTGGTTGGTGGCGTAACTCCAGGTAAAGGAGGATCATTACATTTAGACAAGCCTGTTTTTAATACCGTACAAGATGCTGTTGATCAGGTAAAAGCTGATACTTCAATAATTTTTGTGCCGCCGGCATTTGCTGCTGACGCCATTATGGAAGCCGCCGCTGCTGGTATTAAAGTGATTATTTGTATTACAGAAGGAATTCCTGTTGCCGATATGGTAAAAGTGAAGGCTTATATTGACAATAAAGATTGCAGATTGGTTGGACCTAACTGTCCTGGTGTTATTACCCCAGGCGAAGCAAAAGTTGGTATTATGCCTGGTTTTATTTTCAAAAAAGGAAATGTGGGTATTGTTTCTAAATCAGGAACTTTAACTTACGAAGCTGCTGATCAAGTGGTGAAAAAAGGATATGGAATTACTACAGCTATTGGAATTGGCGGAGATCCAATTATTGGAACTACCACTAAAGAAGCTGTTGAATTGCTAATGAATGATCCAGAAACTGAACTTATTGTAATGATTGGTGAAATAGGAGGTCAGTTAGAGGCTGAAGCTGCCCGTTGGGTAAAAGCAACTGGAAATAAAAAACCGGTGGTTGGCTTTATTGCAGGCCAAACTGCTCCAAAAGGCAGAACAATGGGTCACGCAGGCGCTATTGTTGGCGGTAAAGATGATACTGCTCAAGCTAAAATGGAAATTTTAAGAGAAAACGGTATTCACGTAGTGGAATCTCCAGCTAAAATAGGAGAAAAAGTTGCTGAAATATTGGGAAAACTAAATAAGTAATAGCTGTATTATCGGGTTGTTACAAATTTTATAGAATAAAAACCTTTGAATTTCAAAGGTTTTTTTATGTTGCGATGTAAGGTAATTGCAAGTATTTCAACTAAACATAAAATAGAAAATTATGAATTTCAAACTAAATAAAAAATCCATTTCCAATATTGTTTTTGTCATTGCCATTGGGGTATTGTTATATCCGCCTTCAAGAGAATGGTTTATGCGTCAGATTGCTTTTTCGCCTTCCGTAAATGAAGTGGAGAAAAGTGAAAAACTGAGTTCTTACGATTGGGATTTAAAAGGACTAAATACTGAAAGCGTCAATTTTAAGGAATTTGAAGACAAAGTTATTTTTGTAAATTTTTGGGCAACCTGGTGTCCGCCTTGCCGAGCAGAAATGCCAATGATTCAAAAATTATATGACGATTATAAAGATAAAGTTGCTTTTGTATTTGTAACCAATGAAGATTGGCCTATCGTTGAAGGATTTTTTAATAAAAACAGCTATAACTTGCCGGTTTATAACGCGGTGAGCGCTCCTCCAAATAGTTTTACCAAAACAAACAGTATTCCGGCAACCTATTTAATTGATAAAAAAGGAAATATTTTAATTGCCAAAACAGGTTCCGCAGATTGGAACAGCAATAAAATAAGAAAATTATTGGATGAATTGATTGCGCAATAAATCTTATCCCAGCCCTTTTCAAAGGAAAGGGAGTTTGTTTTTGTTAAGTCTAATGATATTAACATTGTAAATTCCCCCTTCGGGGGTTAGGGGGCTTTAATTTTCTTTAACTGTGCTTCCTTTTTTAATGGCTTTATGATTTTCATAACAAAGCAGCACAGCTTCAATAAGTTGTAAATCGCTGGCGGATTTTATAAAATAGTCGGAGTAGTTACATTCATTTAACAATTCGTTCAATTCTTCGGCCGTCATCCCTAAATATTCCATCAACAATTCTCTGTTGCTGGTATCCAGCATATTACGAAGTTTGTCATCGTCTTTCAATTTCTTAAGCTTCTTTAACTGATTCGGACTTTTTCCAAACATATTGTACACATAATCAATCGGTCTAAATAGTGCATCAATAGGCGAATTAAACTCTTTGCGCTGTCGTGTGCCAACCTCATAAGTTTGTGGCACACCGTTAATATGAATTCGTGAATATTTATCTTTAGGAACATTTTTGGCGTCGATTTCCAGAACACCGATTAATTTGTTTGAGTTTACCACTATTTCGGCCATTTGTTCCGTTCTTTCATATAATTCGATCACCAATTCGTTTCCTTTTAGCAAATCATTGGTGATTTTCAATTTTATGGATTGATAACCTAAATAAGAAACATAAATTGTATCATTTACGGTTGTTGCC
>DATIRG010000061.1:0-3409 GCA_035470005.1 Lutibacter sp.
ATCGGCTATAAAACTCAGGCAAAAAAAATAGCAATAACAGAAAAGGAAACCTCAATAAATTTTATTTTGGAAGAGGCTGTTTTTAATATGGATGAAGTTATTGTTTCCACGGTTTTCAATAAACTACAATCCCAAAATGTGATGAAAGTGGAGCATGAAAGCATCAAAACTTTGCAGCGAAAAGGAACCTCTACGTTAATTGAAGGACTTACAACCATTCCCGGAGTTTCGCAAGTTTCAACAGGAACTTCCATTGGAAAACCTGTGATTCGCGGGTTAAGCGGGAATCGTGTTTTGGTGTATTCACAAGGTGTTAGAATTGAAAATCAACAGTTTGGAGATGAGCATGGCTTGGGATTAAACGATTCAGGAATTGAAAGCGTGGAAGTTATTAAAGGTCCGGCTTCCTTGCTTTATGGGTCAGATGCTTTGGGCGGCGTCTTGTATTTTATTCCGGAAAAATTTGCCGAAGCGAATACTTTTGAAGCCAATTTTGACCAGAAATTATTTTCGAACACGGCCGGAAGCAATTCGTCAATAGGCTTAAAAACCTCATCGGAAAATTGGAAATTTTTAGCCAGAGGAAGTTATAATATGCATTCCGATTATAAAATTGCAGGTGGAGATCGCGTAACAAACACACGTTACAATGAAACTGATTTTAAGACTGGAATTGGCTATAGCAATTCTAAAATTTCCAGTGTATTTAGGTACAATTACAACAAACTGGACTTGGGAATGCCGGAAGACGGTGTTGCTGATCAAACCACAAGCAAAAAAACGATTTATCCGAAACAAGGTGTTTTTAACCATTTGTTGAGCTTCAACAATATTTTGTTTTTCACAAAATCGAAATTGGATGTTGATTTAAGTTATATCAATAACGACAGAAGCGAATTTGAAGACAGCGATGTTGCGGTTCTGCACATGAATCTGAATACATTTAATTATGATGTAAAATATCATTTGCCAAAATCAGGTAAATTAGAAACCATTGTCGGACTTCAGGGAATGCACCAGAACAACATAAATTCTGGGGAAGAATATTTAATTCCGGATGCCGTAACAAATGATATCGGTTTTTTCGGAACTGCCAATTATGAATGGAAATCCAATGTGATTTTGGCCGGATTGCGTTTTGACAACAGGGCAATTACTTCGGAAGCTTATGGAACTATTGGTGAAGAAGGCTCTTTTGAAGCCATTGATAAATCGTACAATAGTTTTAATGCTTCCCTGGGCTATAAAACCAATTTAAATGACAATTTAATTATGCGATTGAATGTCGCTTCCGGATTTAGAGCACCTAATTTAGCGGAACTCACTTCTAACGGCGTTCATGAAGGAACCAACAGGTATGAAATTGGAAACAGCAGTTTAAAAACAGAGCAAAACATACAAACTGATTTAAATGTTGAATACAACACAGATCATTTTGAATTTTTTGTGAATGGTTTTTACAACCATGTGAACAATTATATTTACACCTCGCCAACCGGTGAAACGCTTGATGACAATGATGTTTTTAACTATATCCAAAACGACGCAAAATTGTATGGTGGTGAAATTGGTGTGCATTTTCATCCGCATCCATTGGATTGGTTACATATAGAAAGCAGTTTTGAAACGGTTACCGGCGAAAAACAAAACGGTGATTATTTGCCGTTAATTCCTGCAAACAATTGGAACAATACGTTAAGAACAGAATTTAACATTAAAAATTGGCTGTCCGATGGGTTCACCTCTTTAAATGTTTCGAGCACTTTCAATCAAAATAATGTAAGCGGATTTGAATCTGCTTCGAAAGGTTATTCCCTGGTGAATTTTGGCTTTGGAGGCACTGTTAAATTTGGAAAAACACTTTTTGACATTAATGTAAATGCAAATAATTTATTTGATGATAATTACGTCGCTCACTTGTCACGTTTAAAAGCTGACGGAATTCAAAATATAGGAAGAAATATTATAATGGGTGTAAAATTTAATTTGTAACCAATTCAAAACAAGCATTTAAAAGCCTTTTTAAAATTTAAAAAGGCTTTTTTTATCTGTAAAAAGGAAAAACAGAATAACAATCTTTTTAAATTCATTAATTTAAAGTTATTTTTTGAGCTAAATTTTTAACATTATTAAATAATTAATTATTAATTATTTGTTTTATTACATAATTCACAAAAATTAAATCATAGTAAAATAACTTCTTTTCGCATTTTAATTCAAGATATTTATCTTTTTCATTAGCAATCTTTAAACAACTATTAAAAAACTTTGAATTAAATATAAATCGTTTTAAACATTTAAAAATCAGACGTTAAAACTTATTTTATTCGTAACTTTAAGTTACAGAAACTGTAAATTTTTTCCAAATGAACAGAACAGGTCTTTTAAATAAGCTTTGGGAGTTTCAAAATAAGTTTGGTTATATTTCAGAAAATGCCATTGCGCAAATTGCCCAAAAATTAAGCGTTTCAAAAATAGAAATAGAAGGCGTTGTCTCTTTTTACCATTTCTTCCACAGAAAACCCACCGGAAAATACATCATTTATTTAAACAACAGCATTGTATCAGAGTTTAAAGGCTTTGAACAAATAAAAGCCGCTTTTGAAAAAGAAACCGGCTGCACTTTTGGCTGTTACGGAGAAAATCCGCTTTTTACGCTGTTCGAAACTTCCTGTGTAGGATTGAGCGATCAGGAACCTGCGGCGTTGATTAACTTTTTTCCGTTTACCAATTTAACGCCTGAAAAAGTAAAGACCATAATTCAGCAACTGAAAAACGGCAATTCTTTGCGTTTTATTTCAAGCAATCCAACCAGCAAAATACAATACATTCCTGCGGATAATAAAACGATTTTCTTCAGAAAATATGAAATGGGGATTGCCCTGAAAAAATTAAAAAACCATACGCCCGATGATATTTTAAACATCATTTCCGTTGCCAATCTCGAAGGTCGTGGCGGTGCTTTTTTCCCTACTGCCAAAAAATGGAAAAGCTGCAAGGAAATGGAATCTTCAAAAAAATACATTATCTGTAACGCCGATGAGGGCGAACCCGGTACTTTTAAAGACAAATCGCTGTTAAACAATCTTCCCGGGTTAATGATTGAAGGAATGATTATTTCGGCTTACATTTCAGGTGCGGCTAACGGTTTTATTTATTTGCGGGCCGAATACAGTTATTTACTTGAAAAAATAGAAAATACCTTACGCGAATTTCAAGAAAATCATCTTTTGGGCAATGACATTCTTGGCATCCCAAAATTTAATTTCAATATACAAATCCAGCTTGGTGCCGGCGCTTATGTTTGCGGAGAAGAATCGGCATTAATTGAATCTTTGGAAGGTAGACGCGGTGAAGCGAGAATCAAAAAACATTTCCCGACAGAATATGGCTATATGGGCCATTCCAC
>DATIRG010000062.1:0-4715 GCA_035470005.1 Lutibacter sp.
GAATTGTTTTTAGAAACCTACAACTATTTAAACGAATTGGACATATCGTATTTGCACGTCTTCACCTATTCGGAAAGGCCAAATACAGAAGCCATTGAGATGGAAGGTGTTGTGCCACAGAATGTTCGCAACAAACGCAGCAAAATGCTCAGGGGCTTGTCAGTTAAAAAACGCAGGGCTTTTTACGAAAGCCAGCTGGGGAAAAATTTCACTGTTTTATTTGAAAGTGAAAACAAAGACGGTTATATCTACGGATTTACGGAAAATTACGTTAAAGTGAAAACACCCTGGAATCCCGAATTGGCAAATACGCTGCATGAAATTACATTAACCGAAATTAATGAAGACGGCATTGTGCGTTTTGACTGGAAAAAAATTCCTGTTTTTATTGACTAATCTTACATCAAAAAATAAAAATTGTGAGCGATTTATATCCTTTTGCCTTATTGGTTTTCACCTCGTTTTTTACCCTGATAAATCCGTTGGGAACGATGCCCATATTTATGTCGATGACGGCAACTTTGAGCAAGGAGCGCCGCAAACAAACCGCTAAAAAAGCGACTTTGGTGGCGTTTTTTACCATTATTGCCTTTGCTTTTTCGGGGCAGATTTTATTTAAATTCTTCGGAATCTCCGTAAACAGTTTCAGAATTGTTGGAGGTGTTATTTTCTTCACCATGGGTTGGGATATGTTGCAGGCCAGACTGGGAAGTTTTAAACATACGGAAGATGAAGACAAAATTGATGCCTATGTTGAAGATATCTCCATTACGCCATTGGCAATTCCAATGATATGCGGACCCGGAGCCATCACAAATGCCATTATTTTGATGGAAGACGCCAAAGAAATTCCGATGAAAATAGTGTTGATTACCACCGTGGCAGCCATTTTGTTTTTAACCTATTTAATCCTTGTTGGCGCAAGCAAAATCACTGAAAAAATGGGTAAAACCGGAAATAAAGTGATGATGCGTTTGATGGGTTTAATCGTGATGGTTATTGCCGTTGAATTTTTCTTCAGCGGCTTAAAACCCATCATTTTAGACATCCTAAACAGCTAATGGAAAATAAAAAAACACCCATATATTTTGTTCCCGGCTTGGCCGCCAGTTCGGAAATTTTTGAATTTTTACATTTCCCGGAAGACAAATTTGAATTGCATTTTTTGGAATGGCTAATTCCGGTATCAGCACACGAGCCCATTGAAGCCTACGCCAAACGAATGTCCGATTTGGTGCTTGAAGAAAATCCGGTTTTAATAGGTGTTTCTTTTGGCGGAATTATGGTGCAGGAAATGAGTAAACACCTTCATCCTAAAAAAACCGTCATCATTTCAAGCGTAAAAAGCAGTGATGAATTGTCGAAAGCATTAAAATTTATTAAAAAATTTAAAATCTATAAACTATTTCCATCAAAAGCGATTGAAAACATTGAAATATTTTCGTTCTTGGCATTTGGAAACACTTCAAAAAAACGTTTAATATTATATAAAAAATACTTTTCAGTCAGAGACAAAAAATACTTAAACTGGTCTATTTACAATGTGTTGCATTGGAAACAAGCTAAACCTTTAGAAAATATACTTCACATTCACGGTACTGCCGATGCCATTTTTTCGTTTAAATACATAAACGGTTGTATTCCTATTGAAAAAGGTACCCATATTATGATTATCAACAGGGCAAAAACCATCAGTAAAATAATTTCAGATTCCCTTAAATAAAATGTTAAAATAAACATGTTCAACGTGTTTCCATCAAATAAATTTGTATTTTGCCCCTTAACAAACCCTTAAAATGAAAAACAAAATGGACAAGTCAATTAAAATTCTTGGATTAATTGCAGTGATAATGATAAGTTCATTACTTATTTTTGCGACCAAAAAATCAGATTCAAAAGCTGACAATTACCTTAAAGAAGGCGATAAAAACACCAGTGAAACCTACGAGATAAAAGCCTTAAAAATTCCAGAAAAATTGGACTTTGCGGGAGAGCGCGTTCCAACTGAAAATGACGATATTAAAGAGCGAATGGACAGGGAGTTATTGACAAATACCTATTGGCAATCCAATACCATGTTACTTTTTAAAAGAGCCAATAAGTTTTTTCCTTTGATAGAGCCTATTTTGAAAGAAAATGGCATTCCAAACGATTTTAAATATTTAGCGGTTATTGAAAGCGGGCTGCTTAACGCAACTTCTCCGGCCGGCGCCAAAGGTTTTTGGCAAATATTGGAAGGCACCGCCAAAGAAAGCGGATTGGAAGTCAACACAAATGTTGATGAACGTTACCATGTGGAAAAATCGACACAGGCGGCTTGTGACTATTTAAAATCAGCCAATGCGCGTTTTGGTAACTGGACATTGGCTGCAGCCGCATACAATGCAGGAAACAGAGGCGTATCAAGTAAAATGGAGGCACAAAAAATGAGCAGCTATTACGATTTGCTTTTGGGAGATGAAACAGAACGCTACATACTGAGAATCGTTGCACTTAAAGAAATCATGTCTAATCCTGAGAAATACGGATTTATTTTCGATAATGAGGATTTATATACTGCAACACCCACCAAAATTGTTGAAGTGAGCACACCAATTGCGGATTTAGCCCAATATTCAATAGATTTAGGCATTAATTACAAAATCTTAAAATTACACAATCCGTGGTTGCGTGAAAATACGTTGGAGAATAAAACCGGAAAGACCTATCAATTAAAAATTCCTGTTGAAACTAAATGAAACGAGCCTCACAAATTTTGATAAACAATGGAATAGTTAATAGCGAACCTGCCTTGCCGGCAGGCAGGCTGCAGCTGTTACCGCTTAAAAATAACATTTAAACAGATGAAAATGACGGCAGCAACAATTATTACTTTGATTATCATTGGTTTATCCGCCGGGATTTTAAGCGGTTTGGTGGGTGTTGGAGGCGGCATCATTATGGTTCCTTTATTTGTGTTGTTTTTAGGTTTGACACAGCACAATGCGCAAGGATTAAGCTTGGCAGTTATGCTTCCTCCTGTCACATTTTTGGCGGTTTACAATTACCATACTGCGGGCACCGGCGGATATATTGATTGGCGAATTGCGGTAACCGTTTCCATTTTATTTATTATTGGGGGATTTATAGGTTCCAAAATTGCATTGCAAATTGACCAGCGCATGCTCAGAAAAATATTTGGGGTATTTATGTTGCTTGTTGCCGTAAAATTAATTTTTACAAAATAAATCTTTAAAAATACTAAAGACCGCTTTGCTTTCAGAAAACAGAAAGAGCATATTTCTAAAACGAAAAATCGTTTTTTATTAAAAAGCAGACTTCAGAATACCTGAAATTTAGAATTACTTTAAATTTTCATTCAAAAAAATAAGTACCTTTGCAACTATGGGACTAAATAACAACGACATTTTTAAAAAACTTCGTGTAGCTCACAAATTGCGTGATGAGGACATTGTGAATATTTGTAAACTGGTTGACTTTGATATTACAAAAAGTGAATTGGGAGCATTTTTCAGAAATGAAGACCACGAGAAATATAAAGAAGTCGGCGATCAAATTTTGCGCAATTTCTTAAACGGTTTGATTATTCATTTAAGAGGCCCGATGCCGAAAAAAGAACCGGGAACCACACCAAAAAAGAAATACGATTAATTAACTTTGGTAGAAATTACTGTTTGGCAGATGCTGAACCAAGTTCAGCATGACCGCTAAGTTGCTTTTAACAAAAAGATTTCTTTGCTTCGTTAAATTCCGCCATAATTTCTTTTACAATTTCAGCGGCTGGTTTTATTTCGTGAATCAATCCGGCAATTTGCCCGATTTCCAATTCGCCATCGTCCAAATCACCTTCAAACATTCCTTTTTTGGCTCTTGATCTCCCTAATTTTTCTTTCAATTGTTCGGCAGTCGGACATTGTTTGTAAAGATCCTGCAACTCATTAAAAAATTTATTTTTAATCAGCCTTACCGGCGCCAATTCTTTTAAAGTTAACAAGGTATCGCCATCTTGGGTAGTTACCACTTTTTCTTTGAACTTTGTATGTGCAGATGATTCATTGCTCGCCACAAATCGGCTTCCAATCTGAACACCATCGGCGCCCAAAACCATTGCTGCCAACATTCCTCGTCCTGTTGCAATGCCTCCTGCGGCAATCAAAGGAATTTTTAATTTTTCTTTTACCATAGGAATCAACGTAAAAGTGGTGGTTTCTTCGCGTCCGTTATGTCCGCCTGCCTCAAAACCTTCAGCAACCACAGCATCCACACCAGCCAACTCCGATTTCAAGGCAAAAGCAACGCTGCTCACCACATGCACCACTGTAATCCCTTTTTCATGTAAAAATGCCGTCCAGGTTTTTGGATTTCCTGCGGAAGTAAACACGATTTTAACGCCTTCCTCCACAATTATTTGCATAATTTCCTCAATATTTGGATACAACATCGGCACATTCACGCCGAAAGGTTTTTGGGTGGCTTTTTTACATTTTTGAATGTGTTCGCGCAATACATCCGGATACATAGAACCTGCGCCTATCAATCCCAATCCGCCCGCATTGCTTACTGCGGAAGCCAGTCTCCATCCACTGTTCCAAACCATTCCGGCTTGAATTATCGGATATTGAATGTTGAATAATTTGGTGATGCTGTTTTTCATCTGTTTATATTTTATTTTTTATTGGTACAGATGCAGTTCGCCAATAATCATTCATTCGTGT
>DATIRG010000063.1:0-6401 GCA_035470005.1 Lutibacter sp.
GGGTTTCCGTAAGGTTTTGCTTATTGTATAAATTGTGAAGATTTAAAATTTATTAATTAATGATTTGTTTTCTTTGAGTTTAAGCAATTTTCCCCTAATTTAAATCATCTGTTTATACAATAACGGAACTTCATATTTTGAATAATTCCGTCTTCCAAAGATATTCTCCTAAAAACTAAAAACCTTACGGTTTTCCGTAAGGTTATCCCTTTTTAAGAAAATAATTTAGATAAGTCCTAAATCCTTTGAGATTGAAACTAGATGAACTACATTATTTGCATTAAAGTTTTCTTTTAAGATTTTTAATCTTTTCTCAATACTGCTCATGCTTGTTGGTGTATAATTTTTATTTTTTAAGGCAGCACTAATTTCTTCTTGAGAATATCCTTCGGCAAGACAATTGATAAGGAAAATATCATATTCGGCAATTTCTATGGCTTCATTTTGAGATAAAGCGCCGGCCACATGGGGAGAAATATAAAATTCTTTGGAATTAAAAATCTTTTGCAATGCTTTTTTTAATTCTTTTAATCCATCTCTGTTTTTCCAAACGTAGGCATTAATTTTGTCATCATTATATAAAGTTTGAATTCTGTACATTTTATCTTCAACAGAGAATACAACAATTTTCAAATCTGGAAATTCTTTTCTAGCCGCTCTTATAAGTTCTTCGCCAGAATTTATTTTTTGTACAGTATGGTCTTTATTAAAAGATAAGTCACTAATTAATAAATCAAAAGGTGCGTTATTTAATTGGGCGCTTTTTAATTTTAACAGTGCTTCATCGCAATATTGGGTATAATCTATTTCTTTTATTTCTAATTTAGCCAGCTCAGCTCTTATGCCGCTGTTAATGAAGTCCATATCTTCAGCTATTAAAACTTTTTGAAACATCCGCGTTATTTTTTAAAAAAAATTGAAACCTTAAATCCTTTATTTAAGGTTGTTTCAAAAGTAACCGTTCCGTCTATAGCTTTTATACGGTTTTCCACATTTTTAAGCCCATTTCTTAAAGTTAATGCTTCTTCACTTGTGCCAATTCCATTGTCTGAGTATTTTATGGTACAATAATTTTTATCGTCACTAAATGAAATAACGGCTAAATTTGCCCCGCTGTGTTTTTTCATATTTACCATCAACTCTTGCAACACCCTGTAAATGGTGATTTGCTTGTGTTTTTCTAGGAGGTGGAGTTTTGATTCTTGTAGATTTTTTATAAATATTTTGCAATGCTCATTGTTATATCCCGAGAGCATATTTTTTAAAAACTTTTCAAATTTAATTCCGGTTTCAATGGTGTTATTTTCGTGTGAAATATTTCTGGTTTGTAAATATACCTTATCTAAATCATCAAGTATTTGCGTGTTGTTAACAGTTGTATATTGTATTTTATTCATAATGTTGTAAACATCATTGGCGACTTCATCATGTATTTTTTTTGCGATGCGTGTTTCGGTTTTATAAACCTCTTGTAATTTTTCCTGCTTGTGTTTTTGTTTTCTGTAATAGCCAAAAACGAGCAACCCTAAAACAATGAAACTCCCGGAAACACCGGTAATTATATTTCTGTTTTTTTCTTTTTCCAGCTCTAATTCTTTTTCAGCCGTTATAATTTTTAATTGCAGATTTTCATCTCGATTTTTTTTGCTGTCGTATTTGAGCTTTGCAAATTTATTTAATGCATTTTGCTCCTCTTCTTTTAAACTGTCGCTGATTTTAACGTAGCGCGTGTAATATTCTTTTGATTTAGAGGAATTTTCAAGGTTGATTAGTTTTTGTAAAGCCTCAAGTTGATCTTGCGGACTCTTTTGGCGCGTTGCGATATGATACATTTTTGTTGCATAATCAAGCGCTGTTTTCTGATTTTTTTGTTCGTAATAATCTGAAAGATGTGCGTAACTGGCGTTTAAGCCAAATAAATCATTTTCTTCTAAACGAATAGTCATTGCAGCTAGCAATTCGTCAAGTACATTCTCATTTTCATTGGCCGACCATTTTGTAAAAGCAAGATTGTCCAATATTCGGGCTTTGGTTTTCGGAATATCATTCAATAAAGGATTTATGATCAATTTATTAAGTATGCTAATTGAATTGTCATAATCTTTAAGAGATCTGGAAGCATTTGCTTTATTATTTAAAATGGTAATTTTCTCGATTTCATTTTCTGAAATATGATAAGCTTTATCATACCAATAAATGGCTTCTGAATAGTCATTTTGTTTTCTTGCGGAAATGGCGATGCAGTTATATACTGAAGTTAGGTATTGAACATTGTTCTTATCAAGATATTTTAAGGCCTGTATCGCTGTCTCATCACTGCCATAATAATCGCCAAAATCAGATTGAATGATGGCCATTTGCACCAAATTTTCACCAACTCTTGATTGATTTCCAATATTTTGATGAATCTCATTAGAAAGATTATAAAAAAGAAAGGCACTGTCTTTTTTATGGTTTACACTATAATAATAAGCCAATCGCGAAAAATTATTCCCAATTTCCACCGAGTCGTTTTTTGTTATGGAAGTGTGCAATAATTCTTTGCTGTTGGCTATTGCGCTGTCAAGTTGCCTTAAGTTTACAAATAAGTATGACTTATGAATCAATATTTCATCAATATTTTTTGAATTTGGCGTGGTTTTTTTTGCAAGTTTTAGAGCTTTATTTGCGTAGTTTAAACAAATTGAGTCGCCAAAAGCTGGGTCTTTCATTTTTTGAATGTAAAATCCAACAGAATCTATTGAAGGTTTCTTTGGGATGTCAATTTTCTCTTTTTTGCTGCATGAAGTGAATTGTATCAGACAAAAAATCAAAAAAAAGAGGAAAGTAATTTTCAAGTATTTCATTTTCTAAAACAGGATGAGGGGTTGATTTTTTAATAATTTTTTAGTCTTTTGTCTCTGTTCTCTATTCTCTATTCTTTGCGTCTATTTAATATTTTCAGGTATTTCACAAATCGGTATTGGGTTCATTTTGTGTTTATTTGCCATATTTCTTTTGGTGAAAATGGAAAACACTTCTTTTTTTCTGTCGCTAAAATCGGTGATTTTTTTTCCAAGTTCTACCTGTTTCATTGCCCATTCCAATTCGTCATAACTGGCGCCAATCTGGTCTTCATCGGTGCGGCTGTCGCCAAATAAGCCGTCGGTTGGCTTGGCTTTTTGAATTGAATTTGGAACACCTAAAATTTTCGCAATTTCATACACTTCAGATTTCATTAAATCGGCAATCGGACTGATATCTACACCACCATCGCCGTATTTTGTGAAAAATCCAACGCCGTAGTCTTCTACTTTGTTTCCTGTTCCCGCTACCAAATAACCCCGTATTCCGGCAAAATAATACAAAGTGGTCATTCGCAAACGCGCACGGGTATTGGCCAAGGATAAATTTACGGCATCCAAATTACCATCCGTTGGAACCGCGGATTTAAATTCTTCAAAAGTTGCCGTTAAATTTATTTCTTCGGAAGTGATATTTTGAAAATTATTTTTAAGCTGTTCAATATGTTCTTTTCCTCTGGAAACCTGATTTTTATCCTGATGAATGGGCATTTCAACGCATAAAACCGGAAAACCTGTTTTCGCGCAAAGCGTTGAGGTGACAGCAGAATCTATACCCCCCGAAATGCCAATCACAAAACCATTGACTTGCGATTTTTCGGCATAATCCTTTAACCAGCTTACAATATAATCAACAACTTTTTCGGCGTTCATAATTAATTTATTTTAGTAATTTTGAGGTTTTAATCAATGAAGCGTAAATATAGAAATTAATGAACAGACTTTTAATTCTTGCAATTGTTTTATTCTCTTCAATTTCCTGTAAAACAGAAATTGCCAAAAAAGTTGATGTGTCAAAAATTGAGGTTGCTGTTTCTGTGAGCAGATTTGAACAAAAATTTTACGAAGCTGATGAAAAAACGCTGCCCCAACTTAAAATGGAATTTCCGTATTTGTTTCCTGAGCAGAACGACAGCATTTGGTTAAATAAAATTAAGGACAAGGAGGAAAGGGAATTGTACAATAAGTCACAAGAAGTTTTTGGGGATTTTGAAAGTGAAAAAGCGCAAATAGCTGACTTGTTTAAGCATGTAAAATATGAGCATCCAAACTTTGAACCTCCAAAAATTATAACGTTAATCACAAATTTAGATTACCAAAGCAAGGTTGTTTATGCCGATAGTTTGCTGTTTGTTTCTTTGGATATGTATTTGGGAAAAAATAGTGAAGTGTATCAGGATTTTCCTGTTTATTTAGCGCAAAACTTTGACAAGTCGCAATTGGTTGTTGATATGGCCAGCGCCATAAGTGACCGCTATTTTACGCCGGAAAAAAGTCGGCAGTTTTTGGATATGGTGGTTGGCGCAGGAAAAAAACTGGTGATGATTGACCATTATTTGCCTTCAGTTTCCAATGCCCAAAAAATTGGCTACAGCGAAGCTGAATATGCCTGGGCAATGGCCAATGAAGCACAAATTTGGAAATATTTTATCGAAAATAAATTGCTTTACAGCACCGATTCAAAATTGGTGGATCGCTTTATGGCGGAGGCACCATTTTCAAAATTTTATATTGATATCGATAAAGAATCTCCCGGCAGAATTGGTGTTTGGCTGGGTTGGCAAATTGTGACCGCCTACATGACTAATAATAATGACGTAACTTTACAGCAACTTCTACAAACCGATGCTGAAGAAATATTTAATAAATCGAAATATAAACCAAAAAAATAATGGCAGTAGTACAATCATCAAAAATAGAATTTATTGTAGGCTTGGACGAAAATAAAGTGCCTGAAACAATAAACTGGACAGCCGATGACGGCGAAATTAAAAATGAGAAATCAAAAGCATTGATGATTTCCGTTTGGAATCCTGAAAAAAAAGAAACGCTTCGCATGGATTTGTGGACGAAAGATATGCCGATTGATGAAATGAAACAGTTTTTTCATGAAACCTTGGTTTCTATGGCAACTTCTTTTGACCGTGCAACAAATGACCATAAAATGAGTGCAACTATGCTCGATTTTTGTGATTACTTTGCGGAAAAACTGGAGCTGAAAAAATAGTTAAAAGTTATTTTTAATGTCTTATAACCAGCAACTATTGCTCTTTGATAAGCGCTATAATTTCTTTGTATTCATCCGGATTGTTCAAAAAATCTTTTTGGGAAACATCAATAATTAGTGTTTTCAGATTTTCTTCTGTTTTAATAAAACTTGAATAGCCTTGATGAATTTTATCTAAATATTCCGGCGCAATATTTTGTTCATATTCGCGCCCTCTTTTTTTAATATTTTTGATTAATTGTGGCGTATCCTGATAAAGATAAATGTATAAATCGGGTTTTGAAATTTCTTTGTACATAATATCGAACATCTTTCTGTACAAATAAAATTCGTCTTTTTGCAAGGTGACTTGCGCAAAAATAAGCGACTTAAAAATATAATAATCCGAAACGATAAAGTTTTTAAACAAATCAAACTGCGCCAAATCATCCGAAAGTTGTGAATACCTGTCGGCCAAAAAACTCATTTCCAACGGAAAAGCATAACGATCGTTGTCCTCGTAAAATTTCGGTAAAAACGGATTGTCGGCAAAGCGTTCCAATATAATTTTTGCGTTAAAATCTTCCGCAATCATCGTTGCAAGTGTTGTTTTACCTGAGCCAATATTTCCTTCAATAGCGATATAATTGAATTTTTCGGAGAGTGAAGCCGGGCGTTTAAGCGTTAAGTCAGTTTTTTCAACAGGACTGTTGTCGGTGCAATTTTCCAGACAAGTTTGTATGCGTTGTTTTGTGATGGGATGAATGATGTTGGGCGCAATTTCGGCCAACGGAACCAACACAAACTTTCTGTTTAGCATCTCTTTATGTGGCACCATTAACTCTTTAGAAATAATAATTTCCGTATCAAAAAGCAACACGTCAATATCAATATTTCGGGCTTGATAACCTGTTTCTGAATCTCTTTCTCTGCCTAACAAAAGTTCAATTTCGTGAATCGATTTTAAAAGGTTTTCCGGGTTTAAGCCTGTGGAAACTTGGATGCAGATATTTAGAAAATCATCGCTTTTAAAACCCCAGGATTCCGTTTTGTAAACAGCTGAAATCTTATTAATTGCGCCTATTTTTTCAGCAATTAAATCAACAGCTTGCTGTAAATTCTCAAGCTTGTTTTCCTGGTTGCTTCCCAACGACAAATATGTAGGTCTTAAAATTTGCATAAAGTGAATGCAAAGAAAAGAAAAGTATCAGATAAATACTTATCTTTGCACGTCAATTTATAAACATTTACAAACTTTTTTTCGATTTTTAAATTCAAGGTTTACATGAAATTTTTAGGAAATTTATTAGCATCAATTTTAGGGACGTTAATTGCGTTGGGTATTTTATTTA
>DATIRG010000064.1:0-2030 GCA_035470005.1 Lutibacter sp.
TCCTTGATTCGTTGAGCCATAAATCGTTGAATTACATACTGTCAAACCTAAGAATTCTGGTCTTTGTGGATTCACGGATGCTTGAACCAATATTGAATCTAGTTTTTCTCCTGCTAATGAAAGTTTGTATATGCATGAAAATGGATAATGAGAGATTGTAGTGTCATATTGAACAGTCATATCATTGATACACCAAATATAATTGTCATAAAAGTCAAAACCTGTTATTTTACAATCAGCCAATTGGATGGTTTTTAAAAGACTTCCATTTTTGGAAATCTTGTTTAAACTTTGTAATGAATCATCACTATACCAAAGATATTCTCCATCAAAGGCTAATCCTCTGGGTGAATCTGTCGGTATTTTAATTTCACTCACATTGCTGTAATTATATTTCTCTTCGTTGGAAATTTCACAAGAATAAATCAATGTGGATAAAATTACAATTATTAAGAGTCCGGTATGTCTCATATTTTGTTCTTATTATCAGGATATATTTTCATTATTCATGTTTTCAAATACGCTTTCCACTAACGTTTAGGATATGTCAATTGCGGGAATAAATTGTTGCTTAAAGTCAGCCAGCACTACCTGTCCCGATTTATCGGGAAATATATATAAAGATACCAAATGTTTCAACGAACACGCAACATAGCGAACTTAGTGAAGCGGTCTCATGAGCGAAGCGAATAACAAAGCGGTCTCCTGAGCGCAGCTCAAAAAACCGCATTTACTATAGCGTTTGTTGCACTAGTTATTTTTAATTCGTCCAAGGTTCTTTGTCTTTTGCATTCATAATCTTTTGTCCATCATAAAGGCTTATTCCTTGCCAGGTTCCAAACCAAACTTGTCCCTTGTTATCCTCATAAATACTTTGAACAACATTGGAGGTTAAGCCATTGTCAGTTGTGAATTGCGTGAAATTAGACCCATCGTAGCGGTAAACGCCATAACCTTCTGCCGTAAACCAAATATTTCCCTTGATGTCTTCACAAAAATTATAGGTTTCTACACCTTCAATAATTCCATCCTTAGTGAAGTCGGTGTAAGTTTTTCCATCAAATTTACTGACACCACCATAAAAAGTTCCAATCCAAATATTTCCTTGCTTGTCTTCTAAAATATCCGCGACATTATTGTCGGTAAGTCCATTTTTA
This sequence comes from Lutibacter sp., assembly GCA_035470005.1. Taxonomy (GTDB): domain Bacteria; phylum Bacteroidota; class Bacteroidia; order Flavobacteriales; family Flavobacteriaceae; genus Lutibacter. Next base: position 1,158 of record DATIRG010000064.1, read on the forward strand.
GATGTTAAATGAATGAATTCGCCATTTTTGTATTTGAAAATTCCATTTCCATCGGTAGCAAACCACATCGTTCCATTTCTATCTTCCAAAAATTTAAAAACCAATTTATCAGAAAGCATAGGTTTTGGATTTTCGACTTTTGTATCTGGCAATAAAAATGGTTTAAACTTTTTGCCGTCAAAATGACTAACACCGCCAATCGAACCAACCCAAATGAGTCCGCTTTTGTCAATTGTCAGTCCCCAAATTTCATCATCTTGCAGGCCATCTTTTTCTGAGTATGTAGTAAATTTTTCACCATCGTATTTTATGAGTCCATAGTCAGTCCCAAACCATAAATGTCCTGCTTTATCTTCAACAATCTTCCTAACAACATTAAATGGGCGGAGTCCTTCGATTGAAATTTTTTCAAGTGTTTTACCATCGTAGCGTATAATCCCATTTCCATTTGTTCCAAACCAATAGTTCCCTTTTTCGTCTTGATAGATTGTCCTTACAAACTCCCTTACCATTCCATTTAAATTGGTGTGAATTTGCGGAAATGTTGTACTTTGATTTGAATTGATTGGTTGATTGTTTATTCCATTTTCTGTTGTATCATTAACCGGTTTTTCTTTCACTTGTCCTGTGCAAGATGATATTTGTAAAGACAAAACAATTAGAATTAAATTTCTTGTTATAGATATTTTCTTGCTTTCGATGTTTGTCATATTGTTGTTGTCTTATAATTGTTGCTAACGGCAGTCTGTCTAATAACCTAAATGAAAGTCGCTGAGAATTGTATAATTGCTTTAGCATTAGATCTGGCACCTTTGGAATTAACTCACAATAAACAGTTTTCAGACAGTCTGACGGCTGTCGCTAAGGCAAGTG
>DATIRG010000065.1:0-3974 GCA_035470005.1 Lutibacter sp.
TGAATTTAAAAAAATTAGTGAACTGCAGCCAACAATTTCATCCGACAACAGCACCATTTCAGGAAATATTATTTATGTGGACAACTACGGAAATTCCGTAAGCAACATCAGCGAAAAATTGTTTAACCAAGTTGGGAAAGGACGCAATTTTGAAGTGATTGCCAACAGATACGCTTTTCCTAAAATTCATAAAAAGTACAGTGATATTATAGATTTCACCTTACCAAAAGAGCAACGTCAAAAAGACGGAACCAGATTGGCATTGTTCAATTCGGCCCAATATTTAGAAATTGCTATGTATCGCAGCAATTTAAGTACTGTTGGCGGTGCCGTTTCGCTTTTGGGGTTGAATTACAGGGCCGTAATAACCATTAAGTTTAGCTAAAAAATAGAAAAATATATGTTCATACGCATTGTTAAAATGAATTTTAAAGAATCGAACATTGCCTTGTTCCTTAAAAATTTTAATGAAAATAAAGAAAAAATAAGACATTCCAAAGGATGTAATTTATTAGAATTGTACAGAGACAAAAACGATTCCAACACATTTTTCACTTACAGTTACTGGGAATCTGAAGCTGATTTGGAAGCCTACAGGAATTCCGAACTTTTTAAAGTAGTTTGGGGAAAAGCAAAAGCATTGTTCAACAACAAACCGGAAGCATGGAGCGTTGATAAAATTGAATCCTTAAATTAATTATTGAAAGACTAGGTTAAACAAATAAACGAATAAACATTTTTGATGAAATCCATTTTAATAAAAGAACTCAATTCCTTTTTCTCCTCGCCTATCGGTTATTTGGTTATCGCGGTATATTTGGTGATTAACGGATTGTTTTTATGGGTTTTTAAAGGGGAATTTAACATTTTACACGCTGGTTTCGCCGACTTAAACAGTTACTTTTTTTTAGCGCCCTGGATTTTTATTTTTTTGATTCCTGCCATCACCATGCGCAGTTTTTCAGAAGAAATAAATACCGGAACCATTGAAATTATAAAAACCAAACCCATTACAAACTGGGAAATCATCTTGGGAAAATATTTTGGAGCGTTGATATTGGTCATCTTGGCCATAATTCCCACATTAATTTATGTTTACAGCATTTTTCAATTGGGAAATCCGTTTGGGAATATTGAATTCGGAACTACTTTTGGATCATTTATCGGATTACTATTTTTGGCAAGCGCTTATACTGCAATCGGTATTTTTTCATCAACCATTTCAAAAAACCAAATCGTTTCGTTTATCATTGCGGTGTTTATTTCTTTCTTTTTATTTTACGGATTTGAAGCCTTGGCAAACTACAATTTGTTTGGAAATTTAGATTACGCCATTCAAAATTTTGGCATGAGCGAGCATTTTAACAGCATCAGCAAAGGCGTTATTGATACCCGAGATTTAATTTACTTTTTGTCCGTCACCTGTATCTTTTTAGTATTCACCCATTTTAGAATTCAACATGAAAAATAAGTATTCTAAAATAATCGTGTTGCTGATAGGCGTTTTTTTGCTGAACATTATTGGTTCAAAAATTTACAAACGCTTCGATTTAACAGAAGACAATCGCTACACACTTTCCAAAGCAACCGAAAAAATTGTTGAAAATGTTAAAGATATTACTGTTGTTACCGTTTATTTAAAAGGCGATTTTCCTGCGGAATTTAAAAGACTGCAAACGGAAACCAAGTTGCATTTGGAAGAGCTGAAAGCGCTCAATAAAAATATTCAGTTTAGGTTTGTTGATCCGGCTGAAATTGCAGAAAATTTGATCGAAAGCGGACTAGAACCAAGCAGGTTACAAATTCAGGAAAACGGAAAACTATCAGAAATAATCATGTTTCCTTGGGCTGTGGTTTCCCACAAAAACAAGACTGAAAATGTATCGCTTTTAAAAGACGTGTTTTCAAATTCGCAGGATCAGCAATTGGAAAGTTCCATCCAAAATTTAGAGTTTGCCTTTGCCAACGCCATACATAAAGTCACTTCAGAAAAATCTAAAAAAATCGCTGTTTTAAGAGGTAATGGAGAACTTAGCGATGTTTACATGGCCGATTTTCTGCGGAAATTGGGTGAATATTATTTTTTGGCGCCGTTTACGCTTGATAGCGTTGCCGTTTATCCGCAAAAAACATTGGAACAAATTTCAACATTTGATCTGGCTATTATTGCCAAACCAACTGAAAAATTTACAGAAGCGGAAAAATTTACCTTGGATCAATTTGTGATGAATGGCGGAAAAACGTTGTGGTTAATAGACAATGTGCAAGCAGAATTGGACAGTTTGATGCAAACCGGCGAAGCCTTGGCTTATCCGAGAGATTTAGGGTTAACCGATTTGTTTTTTAATTACGGCATCAGAATCAATCCCGATTTGGTGGCGGATTTGTACAGTTCAGAAATTCCTTTGGCTACCGGGAACATTGGGAACCAAACCCAATTCAACCAATTTTTATGGGAATATTTTCCATTGGTGAATTCCATAAACAACCATCCAATCAACAACAATATTGAAGCGGTAAACCTAAAATTCGCCAACAGTATTGATATCTTAAAAAACAACATTCAAAAAACGGTTTTGCTGCAAAGTTCGCCGCTTTCCAAATCCGTTGGAACGCCAACTATCATTTCGCTAAGAATGATCACCCAAAAACCAATTGAGGCTGACTATAATAAAGGAAGCAAACCATTATCAGTTTTGTTGGAAGGAAAATTTAAATCGGCTTATTTTGAAAGAATAAAACCTTTTAATATAGCCAATCCAAAAGAACTTGGTGTTGATAATAAAATGGTCGTAATTGCTGACGGTGATATTATTTCCAATGAACTTTCTAAGGGACAACCGCTTGAATTGGGACTTAACAAATGGACCAATCAGCGCTATGGAAACAAAGAATTTTTGCTGAATACCGTAAATTATTTGTTGGACGATTCAGGTTTAATCAACATACGTTCAAAAACGGTTAAAATCGATTTTTTGAATAAAGAAAAGGCATTTGCGGAAGCCAATAAATGGCAATTGATAAACATCCTTTTTCCCTTATTGATACTTGCGCTATTTGGATTTATTTTCAACTATTTCAGAAAGAAAAAATACCAATAAATACCCGCTTTATACTTCTTAAAAAATTGTTAAAATTAAAAAAATCACGTTTTTAGGGCTTGATAAAATGCTATATTTGATACTTAACTTAAACTATTACTATGATGCTTAAAAAATTATTTATCTTATTTACCATTGTTGGAGTCACTTCAGCAATAAATGCGCAAATTAAAACACCACAACCTAGTCCGGCTGCAAAAATGGAACAAGTTGTTGGTTTAACGGATGTTACAATTGAATATTCACGTCCGTCAATGAATGGAAGAACAATTTTTGGAAATTTGGTTCCTTTTGGAGAAGTTTGGAGAACAGGCGCTAATGCGAACACAAAAATTACTTTCAGCAACGATGTTACCATCGACGGAAAAGAATTAAAAAAAGGAACGTACGCCATTTACACCATTCCAAATGCAACTTCTTGGGAAGTTATTTTTTACAACGATGCCACCAATTGGGGAAATCCGGCAAAATGGGATGAAAGCAAAGTTGCTTTAAAAACCAATGCAACAGTGCTACAACTACCTATGAAAGTTGAGTCATTTACTTTGATGTTGAATGACTTAAAAAATGATTCTGCTGAATTAGCCATCCTTTGGGAAAATTCGTATGTAGGCGTTAAATTTGAAGTTCCTACTGATAAAACAACGATGAAAAGCATTGAAACAGCTTTGGCTGGACCAACAAAAAACGATTATTTTCAGGCAGCAACTTATTATCATACAACAGGAAAAGATTTAAAACAAGCGTTGGAATGGATGAAAAAAGCCACAGCAGGCGATGATCCTGCATTCTGGTACTTGCGCAGAATGAGTTTGATTCAGGCAGATTTGGGTGACAAAGCCGGAGCAATCGCTACTGCAAAACGCTCAATGG
>DATIRG010000066.1:0-1754 GCA_035470005.1 Lutibacter sp.
GGCTTATATGCTGATTACCACCTACGTTTCTCCTTTTGCCAAAAAAATTGTGGTCGGCAATTTGGCTGCTTTGGAAACTTCAATTTTTCAGGACCTAATCTCACATTTTGATATTGAAAATTTTGCCGGGAAAATGGTGATTATTAAAGGCTGTTCCAGCAAACCAATTCCGGAAACCGCTTATATTCAGCTGATTGAAAAACTGCAGCCTGTGGTTAAATCCATTATGTTTGGCGAAGCCTGCTCTACCGTTCCGCTTTTTAAAAGCAACAATTAATTACTTTTTTATTTTCCGATAACAACTTGATTGACTAATTTTATAATACTAAAATAAGCTATTATGAAGAAAAGTATCGTATTGGCGGCCATCGCCTTAAGTTGTTCTTTCACTTTTGCCCAAGAAAAAGAAGCGCCAAAAGAAGGCTGGCACAAAAAGGGAAACATCATATTATTGTTCAACCAATCTGCTTTTTCCGATTGGGTTAGCGGCGGTGAAAATACCATCGCGGGAAACCTTGGGGTGAATTACGATTTTAATTATTTAAAAGGCGATATCACCTGGGACAATAAAATACTGGCTTCTTACGGGCTGACCAAAAGCAAAAACAGTGAATTTGAGAAAAAAACCGACGACCGTTTTGAGTTTAATTCGTTGGTAGGAAAAAAAGCTAAAGGCTATTGGTATTATTCCGCTTTCTTAAACTTTAAAACCCAGTTTACCAAAGGCTACGTTTACGGAAAAGACCTTGCAGGAAAAGAAATAAGGACAGAATACACCAACTTTATGTCACCCGCAAACCTCACTTTTGGGCCGGGAATGTTGTGGAAAAAATCGGATGATCTAAAATTCAATTTGGCACCCTTAACATCAAAAGTAATTTTTGTGGACAAGGATTTTACCTTGCCAAATGACGCCTATTTTGGCGTTGAAGAAGGAGAAAGCACCAAATACGAATTGGGATTTTATGCTTCAGGTTACGCTAAATTGGGGTTGATGGAAAACGTTACGATGGAAAACATTTTGAATTTATATGCCAATTATTTGGAAGATCCGCAAAATGTGGATGTGGATTATACGATGAATCTGGTAATGAAAATAAACAGTTATTTATCGGCCAATTTAACCTTCCAAACCATTTATGACGACAATGCTTTTGAAGGATTTCAAATGAGGGAAGTTTTTGGCGTTGGAATAAACTACGGATTTTAGTTTTTGAAATGGCGACGAACACAGCGAGTTTCCAGGTGTTCGTCGTCGTTCCAATTTAAATCTCCTCTTCAAATTCTTCGTACAACAAATCGTTATAAGGAAAACGCGTGATGTGAATTTTCTTCACTTCCTCAAAAACTTTTTCCTTAAAAGCTTCCATATTTTCTTTGTTCAATGCAGAAATAAACACGCAGTTATTATCGAGCCTGTTCATCCAGGTTTTTTTCCATTCGTCCAAAGAAAAGTGAATTTCGGTTTTTTCGGTCACCAAATCATCCGATTCAATAGTTTGGTGCGTGAACGCATCAATTTTGTTAAAAACAATAATGGTTGGCTTGTCGGCACTTCCAATTTCGGCCAGCGTTTTATTTACGGAAGCCATATGGTCTTCAAAATTTGGATGAGAAATATCCACCACGTGAAGCAGCAAATCAGCTTCTCGAACCTCATCCAAAGTGGATTTAAAAGATTCTATTAACTGTGTTGGCAATTTTCTGATAAAGCCAACGGTGTCTTTTAACCAAAAAGGGAGATTTTTAATCAC
>DATIRG010000067.1:0-2670 GCA_035470005.1 Lutibacter sp.
TACTTATGATAATTATGGCATTTTACAAGGAATGCTAAAAAATTATGACAGTGCCATTTACTATCACAAGAAATCGTTACAATTAAAAAAACAGCACAACGACAGTATTGGAATTCCCTATGGTTATGTGCATTTAGCAACTGTAAATATTAATTTAAACAAATTTGAAATTGCAAAAAAATATATAGACAGTGCACAAACCATTCGCTTAATACGAAATGACATTTATGGCATAACGGACAATTATGTTTACTATGGCGATTTGTATTTTGCAGAGAAAAAATATGGTCTGGCTATTGAAAATTTCAAAAAAGGATACAATTTATCCATTGAAAATAACTTTTTATCCCTGGAAAAGTATTGTGCTGATTACTTAGCCAAATCATACATTGAATTGGGTGATTATAAAAATGCTTTTTTCTATAATAAAATATTTCAAACCCTTAAAGACAGTACCATAAATACAGAGACAAACAGCAGAGTTGCAACCCTTCAAATTGAATTTGAAACAGAAAAAAAGGAAAAGGAAATTGCCCAGCAAAAAGAACAATTGCTGGCTCGGGAACTGGAAATAAAAAACAAAAACAATTTTAACGTTTTATTGGGGTCGGGCATTTTAATATTAGGCATCGTATTGTTTGGCTTACACAAAAGACAACAACACAAAAGAAGAGAATATCAAAACCAGTTAAAATTAAAAGAGGCACAAACTTTTAGTAAATTACAAGACCAACGCCTTAGCATTTCGAGAGATTTGCACGACAACATTGGGTCACAGTTAACCTTAATTATTTCATCAATAGACAATTTAAAATTCCTTACTAAAAATTCAGATTCGGTGTTCCAAAATAAACTGACCGAGATTAATAATTTTGCAGGCAATACCATTTCTGAACTGCGCGACACCATTTGGGCCATGAATAAAAATAATATTTCTTATGAAGATTTTCAGGGAAGGATTTTATCATTTATAGAAAAGGCAAAATTAGCTTCTGGCAATTGTCATTTCAATTTTAATTCAAACGTAAAAAGCCCAGTTCATTTATCTTCAGTAAAAGGAATTAATTTATTTAGAATTGTACAAGAAGCCATTAACAATGCGCTTAAATATGCCAAAGCTTCAGAAATTTCAATATCCGTAACAGAAACTGAGAAGAACCTCATTATTAAAATCAGTGACGATGGAATTGGATTTGATTTAAACTCTATTGAACTTGGAAATGGACTGGAAAATATGCAAAAAAGAGCCGCGGAAATAAACGGAAAAATCAATATTCAATCTAAAATTAACGCTGGCACCCAAATTGAAATTGTGTGTGATAAAAATAAGACAAATGCCTTATAGCAATTTGATGTATTTATTTTTATTTTTAAAAACTAAAATCACTTCTTATGAATATTAAAATAGCCATTGCGGAAGACAACAGCTTTTTAGCAAAAGTAGTGATTGAAAAATTATCGTTTTTTAATGATTTAAAATATAAATTTCGCGGCATCAACGGGATAGAACTTATTCAAAAATTAGACCGCGACCATAATGTGGATGTTATCTTAATGGACATACAAATGCCGGAAATGGATGGCATTGAAACTACTGAAATTGTTAAAAAAAAATACCCGCACATTAAAATTATAATGATTACTGTTTTTGATGATGATGAAAATATTTTTAACGCCATAAAAGCCGGTGCAAATGGCTATTTATTAAAAGAAGTTGATGCTGAAAATTTGCATAAATGTATTTTAGAAGTCATCAATGGCGGTGCTCCGATGACGCCCAGTATCGCTTTAAAAACTTTGAATTTATTGCGCAATCCTATTTTGGCTGAAAACGATGACGCCATTAATGAAATAAAACTTAGCAGTAGGGAAACCGGCATTTTAGAACACTTAAGCATAGGTTTAAATTACAATGAAATTGCCGATAATTTAATTATTTCACCTTCAACCGTTAGAAAACACATTGAAAACATCTACAAAAAACTGCAAGTCCACAATAAAGTTGAAGCGGTTCTTAAAGCTAAAAAACATAAACTCATCTAAATTTTATACCGATTTATGAAAAAGATTTAACAAAAAAGAGCGGCAATTGCCGCTCTTTTTATATCTACTGTTTGCTTTATTCCACAAACTTGGCCACATTTTGCCAAGGACCGCCGTTAATTACGTCAATTCCCTGTTGCTTTAAAAATGAAGTTGCCTGTCCGCTTCTTGCGCCGCTTCTGCAAACCGCAATCACTTTTTTATTCATTTTTTTAATCTCTGCAACTTTGGTTGGAATGGCATTTAATACCATGTTTTTTGAGCCTTTTACGTGCCCTTCTCTAAACTCTTCTGCAGTTCTTACATCAATAACTACAGCGCCTTCTTTTAAATATTCTTCAATTGAAGCTCCTGCATTTCCTCCACCAAATAATCCGAAAAAACTCATTCTTTTTAATTTTAAAATTTAGGCAAAGATAATTCAATAAAATGTTACTTAGGTAACTATAGTTACGCTATTTTGAAATAAGGCGAATTCCTTTGGCGATAAGCTGCTCGTGTTTTTTATTTTTTTTAAGCTGCATTAAATAGTTCAAAATTTCGGTTTCAATTTCCATACCTGACTGATAAACAAGTTCATACATCTCTAAAGGCAACAACCAATCTGAAGCAAAATTTGCTTTCAAT
>DATIRG010000068.1:0-6243 GCA_035470005.1 Lutibacter sp.
TCACGCGATATCAACCATGGTTTTTGATTCCGTTGCGTATAAAAATGTGGTATCAAACGGATTGGTGTTGGACAAGGACGGAAAAAAAATGTCGAAACGTCTGGGAAATGCTGTTGATCCATTTGAAACGATGGACAAATACGGTGCAGATGCCACACGTTGGTATATGATTGTAAATGCAAATCCGTGGGACAATTTAAAATTTGATCTGGAAGGCATCGATGAGGTTCGAAGAAAATTCTTCGGAACGATTTACAACACGTATTCGTTTTTTGCTTTGTATGCCAATTTGGATAATTTTTCCTATTCCGAAGAAGAAATTGCTTTGGATGAAAGACCTGAAATTGATCGTTGGATTTTATCCGAACTGAATACCTTGGTAAAAAATACAGAAAGTTTTTATGAAGATTACGAGCCAACAAAAGCGGCGCGTGCCATTCAGGATTTTGTTTCAGAAAATTTGAGCAACTGGTTTGTGCGTTTAAGCAGAAGACGTTTTTGGAAAGGTGATTACGAAAAAGACAAAGTTTCGGGCTATCAAACGCTTTATACTTGTTTGTTAACAGTGGCGAAATTGGGCGCGCCAATCGCACCATTTTTTATGGACAATCTTTACAAAGATTTAACAAATGTTTCTTGTAAGGAATCATTTGAATCAGTACATTTGGCGACTTTTCCAACGTATGATAAAAGTTTAGTTGACAATAAGTTAGAGCGCAAAATGCAACAGGCCCAGAAAATAGCCTCTATGGTTTTATCATTGCGAAAAAAGGAAATGATTAAAGTGCGTCAGCCCTTGCAAAGAATTATGATTCCAGTGTTAAATGATGAAGAACGGGAAGAAATTTTAGCAGTGGCAGATTTGATAAAATCGGAAGTGAACGTGAAGGAAATTGAAATGATTGATGATGCTTCAGGAATCGTGGTAAAAACCATAAAACCCAATTTTAAAGTGTTGGGACCAAGGTTTGGAAAAGATATGAAAATCATCTCTGAAGCCATTCAAAATTTAACGCAAGATGATATTGCAATAGTTGAAAAACAGCAAGAAATATCGTTGGTGATAAATGAGAAAGTCGTAAATTTAAAACTTGAGGAAGTTGAGATTACCTCACAGGATATTGAAGGCTGGCTGGTGGCCAACCAAGGAGGTTTAACAGTGGCTTTAGACATTACAATTACCGAGGATTTAAGGATGGAGGGCAATGCAAGAGAGTTGGTGAACAGGGTTCAGAATTTACGTAAGGATTCTGGTTTGGAAGTTACCGACAAAATTACCTTAGTTATTCAAAAAAATGATATATTAGAGCGCTCAATTACAGCAAATGAACACTATATTAAAACCGAAACATTGACTAGAGAACTCGTCTTTGTTGATGAATTAGAAAATGGTACGGAAATTGCTTTTGACGATGTTCAAACAAAAATATTAATAGAAAAAAATTAGGTTATGGAGGAAAATAACAGATACTCAGATAAAGATTTAGCAGAATTTAAAGAAATAATTTTGCAGAAAAAGGAGCGTGCCGAAGAAGATTTAGCACTCCTAAAAAGCATTTTTAAAAACGACAGCGATAATGGCACTGACGATACTTCCCCTACGTTTAAAGCTTTTGAAGAAGGTTCAGAAACCATGTCAAAAGAAGCAAATGTACAATTGGCGATTCGTCAGGAAAAGTTTATTCGCGATTTAAAAAATGCCTTGCAGCGCATTGAAAACAAAACCTACGGAATTTGCCGCGTAACCGGGAAATTAATCCAAAAGGAACGTTTAAAATTAGTGCCGCATGCAACCTTGAGCATCGAGGCGAAAAATATGCAACAATAAAAAATAAATCATATCCAATTGCGAAGCTTCAATGCGTTGAAGCTTCGTTTTTTTACTACGCTTAAATAAAATCTACTTCCTTTGAAAAAACCTGTCATCATCATCCTTCTAATATTGTTAATTGATCAAATTAGCAAAATATATATAAAAACAAATTTTTTGTATGGTGAAGAAGTGGTTGTTTTTGATTGGTTTCGCATTCATTTTATTGAAAATAACGGTATGGCCTGGGGCGCTGAATTTGGCGGTAAAACAGGTAAATTGTTTTTGACGGTTTTTAGATTGTTCGCCATTGCTGGAATAGGATATTGGTTGTATAGTTCTGTTAAAAAGAATGCGCCAGCTATTTTAATTGTGGCTATTTCGTTAATTTTTGCAGGAGCCATGGGAAATATCATTGATTCCGTTTTTTACGGAGTTATTTTTGATACGCCAAGAAACGCTGTAGCCACGTTATTTGCAGAAAAGCCTTACGGCACCATATTTCACGGTAAAGTGGTTGACATGCTTTATTTCCCCATCTGGAGTGGTGATTTGCCAAGTTGGGTACCTTTTTGGGGCGGTAAACCTTTTACCTTTTTTAATGCAATTTTTAATATTGCTGATGCTTCCATTTCTACAGCCGTCGGTATTTTAATTTTCTTCAACAAAAAAGCATTTCCAAAAGAAGAAGAAACTGAAGAAATTGCATAAAAAATTGTACTTTTTTTCTGATTAATTTAATCGAAAGTTATCTTTTTGCAACGATCAAAAGTCTGAGTTAATTGCTTGTTCGGCAATAAAAATCCATCAAAATTTAACTTTATAAAGAAAATTACAAATTCCATAAAAAATCTGTAATTTTAATTTTTTAAATCACAGCACTTTTTGGAATTAGAAATTCAAATAAAAACTTTGCCATCGCTTCCCGGGGTTTATCAATATTATGATAAAAACGGCACTATTTTATATGTGGGAAAAGCCAAAAACCTAAAGAAAAGGGTTTCTTCTTATTTCAATAAAAACCACGAAAACGGGAAAACAAATGTGCTGGTAAAAAAAATTGCGACCATTGAGCACATTGTTGTGGACACGGAAACAGATGCCTTATTGCTGGAAAACAATTTGATCAAAAAATATCAGCCTCGCTACAATGTGATGCTGAAAGACGACAAAACGTATCCGTGGATTTGCATTAAAAAGGAACGCTTTCCACGAATATTCTTGACCAGAAACGTAATTAAGGACGGATCGGAATATTATGGCCCTTATCCTTCAGTGAAAATGGCTAAAGCATTGTTGGATTTGATAAAAGAACTGTTTCAGCTGCGCTCTTGCAGCTACGATTTGAGTGAAAAAAACGTAGAACTTCAAAAATATTCAGTTTGTCTGGATTTTCATATTGGAAATTGTAAAGGTCCCTGCGAAGGACTTCAATCGGAAAGTGATTATGACAAAGACATTCAGGCCATACGGAATATTGTAAAAGGAAATTTTAAGGAATCTATTCAACAATTTTACGATTTGATGCTTTATTATTCTGATGAAATGGAGTTTGAAGAAGCCCAAAAAATTAAGGAGAAAATTGATGTGTTGGCCAATTATCAGGCAAAATCTACCGTTGTAAATCCGTCAATTACCAATGTCGATGTTTTTTCCATTGTTTCTGATGAAAGTTACAGTTATGTCAACTTTTTCAAAATTATTAATGGCGCCATCATTCAGTCTCACACTGTTGAAATTAAAAAGAAACTGGATGAAACTGACAAAGAATTGTTGGAATTGGCCATTATTGAAATAAGACAGCGATTTAACTCGCAGTCGACTGAAGTTTATGTGCCTTTTGAAGTTGATTTGGGAGAAAACATAAAGGTAACAGTTCCCAAACTTGGGGATAAGAAACGTATTGTAGATTTGAGCATGCGAAATGCAAAATATTATCGGCAAGAGCAATTTAAGCAGCTAAAAATTGTGGATCCCGATAAGCACGTGAACAGAATTATGGCGCAAATGCAAAAAGATTTACGTTTATCATCAGAACCCAGATATATTGAATGTTTTGACAATTCAAATATACAGGGAACCAACCCGGTTGCGGCCTGCGTAGTTTTTAGAAACGGAAAACCAAGTAAAAAAGATTACAGACACTTTAATATTAAAACGGTTGAAGGACCCGATGATTTTGCTTCTATGGAAGAAGTTGTCTTCAGAAGGTATAAAAGGCTGCAGGATGAAGGACAGGAATTGCCTCAGTTAATTGTTATTGACGGTGGAAAGGGACAATTGTCTTCGGCCTTAAAAAGTCTGGATATACTTGGACTTCGGCATAAAATTGCCATTATTGGCATTGCAAAGCGTCTGGAAGAAATTTATTATCCCAATGATCCTGTGCCAATGTATTTGAACAAAACTTCAGAATCCCTAAAAATTATCCAGCAATTACGCAACGAAGCGCATAGATTTGGCATCACACACCATCGAAATAAAAGAAGTAAAAGTTTGTTGGTGAATGAATTGGAACAAATTTCAGGGATTGGTAAACAAACTATTGTATCTTTATTAAAACATTTTAAATCGTTGAAAAGAGCGGAAATAGCGCCGTTTGAAGATTTAGAACAAGCTTTGGGAAAATCTAAAGCCGATATTATTTATAATTATTTTCAAAAAAATAAAAGTTGATGAAACGAGCTATAAAAAATTTTGATACACAACGGAATGATTAATAGCGGACTGCATCTGTACCAATAAAAAATAAATAGTAAACAGATGAAAAGAATTTTTTTACTTGCTTTTATGTTTTTAATTAATCTTTCATATTCACAAGAAGTTGTTGAAAAGGAAGACATAAAAGTTGGTTTGGTGCTCAGCGGTGGCGGCGCAAAAGGTTTTGCTCATGTAGCGGTTTTAAAAGTATTGGAGGAGGCAGGCGTTCGCATAGATTATATTGGTGGTACTAGCATGGGCGCCATTATTGGAGGCTTATATGCTTCTGGTTATAGCGCAAATCAGCTTGATTCCATTATAAAAATAACCGACTTCAATAAAATTTTGACTGACAATTTGCCACGCAAATCAAAACCATTTTATGATAAAGAGCATAGTGAAAAATACATACTTAGCATACCCATAAAAAACGGAAAAGTTGGCATGCCCACAGCCTTGTCAAATGGGCAAAATGTACTTAATTTATTGACCAGTTTAACACAGCATGTGAATAGCATTAATGATTTTAACAAATTGCCAATACCATTTGTTTGTATTGCCACCAATTTGGAAACCGGGAAACAAGAGGTTTTAAATAAGGGATTTTTACCTGAAGCCGTTTTGGCAAGCGGTGCATTTCCGACCTTATTGGCGCCGGTTGAAATTGATGGAAAGCTACTGACCGACGGTGGCGTTACAAATAATTTCCCTGTGGCAGAAGTAAGAGCTATGGGCGCAGATGTTATTATTGGCGTTGATATTCAAAGTGGATTGGAAAGCAAAGAACAATTAAGTTCGGCAGTAAAAATTTTAAATCAAATTGTTGGTTTCCAAATGTATAAATCTATGGAGTACAAATACGACAGTTTGGATTTAGTGATAAAACCCGATATGAAAAATTTTAACGTGGTTTCTTTCGATAAAGCTAAAGAAATTATGGCAGAAGGAGATATGGCCGCACGTGAAAATATTTTCCAGTTAAAAGCCATTGCTGCCAGACAAATTCAAAGGCAAAATCAAAAAATTGACTTGTCTCAAATCAAAGAATTTAGCATAAAGCATATTAACATTGATGGAAAGAACTATTATACGCGTGCTTATATTGTTGGAAAGCTTAATATAAAACTCAATGAAATTACAGATTATGGAAAAGTAGTCTCAGGTATTAATAATTTATCGGCCACCGGCAATTTTGAATATGTACAATATCAAATTATTCATGAAAGCGATGGTTGCATTTTAAATCTTAAAATAAAAGAAAGTCAAATATCGAATTTTTTAAGATTAAGCGGACATTATGATGATTTATATAAAACAGCAATTTTATTAAATTATACCACAAAGCATATTTTATCCAATAATGATATGTTATCGGCGGATTTAATACTGGGTGACAATTTGCGCTATAATTTTGATTACTTTATTGACAATGGGTTTTATTGGAGTTTTGGCATAAAATCAAGGTATAATAATTTTAGCGCAAACATTAAATTTGATGAGGCCAACATCAATAAAATAAATTTAAATTATGAAGATTTTACCAACCAGATTTATTTGCAAACAGTATTTGGAAGGAGATTTGCTATTGGCGCAGGAGGTGAATTCAAAAGAATTAAAGTCTTTTCAGAAACCATTTCTTCTTTAGAAGACAATGAAGCGGCTGGTACAGGAAAGTTAATTTTTGACAGGTCAAATTATCTAAATTTAATTGCTTATTTAAAAATTGACACCTA
>DATIRG010000069.1:0-3538 GCA_035470005.1 Lutibacter sp.
GCACAGTTTACGGCGATTAACGGCAAAAAGATACCTAAGGAATTGTACAATGCAGGAGAAAATTTCTCAACAATTATTTCAACCAATTGCACCATTGTTGCAATGGTTGCAATAAACATAATAAAAGATAAGAAACTTAAATCGTATTGTGCGTATTCTGGTCCTAACCATACCAACGCGCCTTCTTTTAATAAGTAAACGTCCAATAACCAGTTTAAAGGAACCGTTATTGCCATTACAAATATAACCGCCGCACCTAATCCAACGGCTGTTGCTACTTTTTTAGATACAGCTAGGTAGGAGCACATTCCCAGGAATGTTGCAAACACCATATTGTCTATAAATATTGCCTTAAAAAATAATTCTATGTGTTCCATATATTTCAGATTTTAGTCCCGATAGCTATCGGGATCAGATTTCAATTTTTTTGTAATTTTTTATTACTTTGATTGAATGCCGCCAACTAATTTTAATTGTGTTCGATTAATGCTATATTTCTTGCACGTTGTACCCAAATGATAATTCCTATGGTAATTAACGCCATTGGCGCTAGTAACATAAATCCGTTATTTTCATAACCGAAAGCATATACGCCTGTTTTCTCAATAGAATCACCTAAGACTTTGTAACCTAATAAAGTTCCCGATCCTAACAATTCCCTGAAGAAAGCGACTATAATCAATATTATTCCATAACCGGCAGAGTTTCCAATTCCATCCAGAAATGATCTCCAAGGTCCATTAGCCAAAGCAAATGCTTCAAAACGACCCATAATAATACAGTTGGTGATAATTAGCCCCACGAAAACTGATAATTGTTTTGACAATTCATAAGCAAAAGCTTTTAATATTTGGTCAACAATAATTACCAACGCAGCTGCAATTACAAGCTGAACAATAATTCTAATTTTTGATGGAATAACATTTCGTAATAATGAAATTACCACATTTCCCATTGCCAAAACAAACATCACAGATATTGCCATAACAATTGAAGCGTTCAATTGCGCTGTAATTGCCAATGCTGAACAAATTCCAAGTACTTGAATCGTAATTGGGTTATTGTCAGCCAATGGATCTGTTATTAATTTTGCATCTTTTTTTGATAAAAGTCCCATAAATTATTGATTTAATGTTTTTAAGTAAGGCACGTACATCTTTAAATCTTTTTTAAGCATGGCAGATAGGCCGTCACCTGTAATTGTTGCCCCTGCTATAGCATCTACTTCAAAATCGGTTTTATCCAAGTTTTTAGGATCTGCGTTTCCTTTTGACGTGGTGATTCCTTTAAAAGTGTCACCGTCTAAAATATGCTCTCCTTTAAAATCGTCCATAAAAAAGCGTTCTTTTATATTTGTCCCCAATCCTGGTGTTTCACCTTGATGGTCAAAATATACTCCTTGAACAACCAATTGGTTATCTAATGCGATGTATCCCCAAATTGCATCCCACAAACCTTTCCCTCTTACTGGTACGATATATAATGTTATGCCGTCTTTTTCACCAACAAACAAAGGCAATCTTCTTTTGTAGTTAGGATTTTTAGCTTCTTCCGCTTCCTTTTTAATGTCAATTAAGTAAGCATTTGGATCTTCAACTGCTTCAATACCTGTAATGACCAATTGTTTGGTGATGTATTTTGCGAATTCAGCGCCCACAATATTTTTTGAAACAAATTCAACGCTGGTTTCATCATTTTCATTGATGCCCAAAGCGTATAAAATATTCTGTTGCTTTTCTATTCTTTTATTTTCAGTAATTTTCTCCTTAAGTGATGAAGCCACAAAAGCCAGTAATGCTCCTACGATAAGCACCATTCCTGATGCAAAAAGGACTGTATATACGTTACTATCAGTATTCTTTGCCATTGTTACGTTGTTTTTGCTTTTAAACGTTTTAATCTTCCTTTAACATTGCCTTGCACTACATAATGATCAATGGTTGGAGCGAATACGTTCATTAATAAAATTGCCAACATTACGCCTTCCGGATATGCAGGATTGAATACCCTTATCAATATTGATATAAATCCGATTAAAAATCCGTAAATCCATTTTCCTTTATTTGTTTGTGAGCCAGTTACCGGATCTGTTGCCATAAATACCACTCCAAATGCGAAGCCGCCAATAATTAAATGATGCCAAAATTCGGTGCTCATTAAAGTATAAAATTTGCTTCCTTCTGCAATCCAGCCGGCGTTAACAACTCCGTTAAACATTAGCCCCATAACCAAGGCGCCAAGTACTGACGAAAGCATGATTCTCCAGCTTGCTATTTTTGTAAAAATTAAGAATATACCTGCCAATAAAATTAAAAATGTGGAGGTTTCTCCCACCGAACCAGGAATAAACCCAAAAAACATATCATAAACGGAATAGGCCAATTCTTTTCCTTGAGCCAGACTTCCTAAAATTGTTTCACCTGATATGGCAGCAACATCTGCACCTGCAGCCATTTCATTGGCTCTTTCAACAGCGCCGCCAACCCAAACTTTATCACCGCTCATCCAAGTTGGATAGGCAAAGAATAAAAATGCACGTATGGTTAAAGCCGGATTTAAAATATTCATTCCGGTTCCCCCAAATATTTCCTTTCCAATCACAACACCAAAGGCTACGGCCACAGCGAGCATCCAAAGTGGCGTATCTACGGGTACAATTAAAGGAACCAACATTCCGGTTACAAAATAGCCTTCTTCAACTTCGTGTCCTTTTATTATTGCGAACAGCACTTCAATTCCAAGTCCAACAACATAAGATACTACCACAAGAGGCAGTACTTTTAAGAAGCCATACCAAAACGCATCCATAGATAAAAATTCTACCGGTGCGCCAAATGCTTTAAAATGCTGAAAACCAGTGTTGAACATTCCAAATATCAAACAAGGGATAAGCGCCAAAACCACCATGGTCATGGTTCTTTTTAAATCGTCGGCTCCTTTTATGTGGCCGCCTGAATGTGTGGTTTCGTTAGGTGTGTATAAAAAAGTATGAAGAGCTTCAAAAGCAGGCAACCACTTTTTCCCCTTTCCATTTTCTTTGATAGCATGTAGTTTTTCTTTTAATCCCATAACCTTATCCTATTTCTTTTAACATTAAGTCTAAACCTTTTCTAATAATTTCTTGATGTGGTTGTTTAGAAACACAAATAAATTCTGTTAAGGCAAAATCTTCCGGCGCCACTTCATACATACCCAATTGTTCCATTTCATCCAAATCTTTATACAAACAAGATTTTAGAATTTGCATTGGATAAATATCTAACGGAAAAACTTCTTCATAAGCTCCGGTAACCACAAAGGATCTGTGTTCGCCATTTGTGTTGGTGTTTAAGTCATACTTTTTATTTGGCAATAACCACGAAAAAGTCAAGGCTCTTGAGGTAGATATTTTATTGAAAACCGGCAAGGACCATCCAAACAATTCATAATCGTTTCCTTCAGGGATTACGGTAATAATATTGTCATAATACCCTAAATTTTCTTTGATGTTTTTTGCTTTTCCCGTTAAAACATTGCCACTGATAATTCTGTTGTTGTT
>DATIRG010000070.1:0-5412 GCA_035470005.1 Lutibacter sp.
TGCATCATGGCAACAATAATATTTTCTGCAGAAGCCACCAAGTCCATTGCGCCACCCATACCTTTTACCATTTTCCCCGGGATTTTCCAATTGGCGATATCACCGTTTTGAGAGACTTCCATCGCTCCTAAAACAGTTAACTGAACGTGTTGACCGCGAATCATGGCAAAACTCATTGCAGAGTCAAATAACGAACCGCCCTTTAAAATAGTGACCGTTTGTTTACCGGCATTGATTAAATCGGCATCTTCTTCGCCTTCAATTGGGAAAGGTCCCATTCCCAGCATTCCGTTTTCCGACTGAAATACAACATCTATATTTTTAGGTATATAATTGGCTACCAAGGTTGGAATGCCAATTCCCAGATTTACATACCATTT
Organism: Lutibacter sp.; assembly: GCA_035470005.1. Classification (GTDB taxonomy): domain Bacteria; phylum Bacteroidota; class Bacteroidia; order Flavobacteriales; family Flavobacteriaceae; genus Lutibacter. The sequence continues at coordinate 381 of DATIRG010000070.1, forward strand.
ATCTTGTAATTCCTGGGCAATTCGTTGTGCTATTTCTTGTTTTGATAAAGCCATTGTTTAAGATTTTGGAGTTACGGTTCGTTGTTCAATTCTTTTCTCATAATCTTTTCCCTGAAAAATCCGCTGCACAAAAATACCCGGTGTATGAATTTGGTTTGGATCCAATTCACCAGCTTCGACCAATTCTTCGACTTCAGCAACGGTAATTTTCCCTGCCATGGCCATCATCGGATTAAAATTACGGGCAGTTCCTTTAAAAATAAGATTTCCAGCGGTATCACCTTTCCATGCTTTCACAAAAGCAAACTCTGGGTTAAAGGCATGTTCCAATACATACATTTTGCCATTAAACTCTCTGGTTTCTTTTCCTTCTGCCACTTCTGTGCCGTATCCTGCAGGTGTGTAAAACGCAGGAATTCCGGCGCCTGTTGCCCTGCAACGCTCTGCTAAAGTTCCTTGTGGTATCAATTCAACATCCAATTCGCCCGAAAGCATTTGTCGTTCAAATTCTTCATTTTCTCCAACATAGGAAGAAACCATTTTTTTAATTTGACGCTTTTTCAACAAAAGCCCCAATCCAAAATCATCAACGCCCGCATTGTTAGAGATACACGTTAAATTACTAACGCCCAATCTCACCAATTCAGAAATACAATTTTCGGGAATGCCGCATAAACCAAAACCTCCAAGCATAAAAGTCATGCCGTTTTCTGCGCCCAATAAGGCGTCCTGCGCATTTTTAACTACTTTATTTATCATAATAATTTAAATTTAAAATTCAGGATCATCGTCTAATTTTAAATCAGCATTGATCTCGGCTGCATTGCCTTTGCTGCAATCAATTTCTATGGTCAATACTTCTGGTCTTTCAAAGGCTCCTTTACTTACATTCAATGTAGGGTCTGCATATAATTTTTTGTAATATATTCCCCATATTGGCAACGCCATAGTGGCGCCCTGTCCTTTAACCAAGCCGGCAAAATGAACTGCCCTGTCTTCCCCGCCAACCCAAACGCCGGTTGCCAAGTTTGGTACAATGCCCATAAACCAACCATCGGACTGATTTTGGGTGGTTCCTGTTTTTCCAGCAATCGGATTTGTGAATCCGTACGGATAACCGGTTACTATATTATCGACATAGGTGGCTCCTTTGGTTCGCAAACGAATACCTGATCCCGACTCTGTAACGCCCTCCAACAAATTGGTGATTACAAAGGCCGATTCCTCGCTTAAAGCCTCTCTTGAATTTGGCATAAATTGTTCCAGCACCAATCCGTTTTTATCTTCAATTCTCATTAAAACCATTGGCTCAATCCTTAATCCTTTGTTTGCAAAAGTTGCATAAGCACCAACCATTTCATACAATGATAAATCTACAGAGCCCAGCGCAATTGAAGGCACTTCAGGAATTTCACTTTCTATCCCAACACTTTGCGCTAAATTAACCACGGTTTTAGGATGCGCCATATCAATTAACTTTGCGGTAATTACGTTTATTGAATTTGCCAATGCATATTTCAACGTCATTTCCCCACCATATTTATTGTCCGAATTTTTTGGTGTCCAATCCGCCGCCATTCCATATTTTTCTGCAGGAATTGTATAAGGTGTATTTGGCATTTTATAACAAGGCGACAATTTCAATTGATTGATGGCAGCTGCATACACAAAAGGCTTAAAGGTAGAACCTACCTGACGTTTTTGTTGTTTCACCGCATCAAATTGAAAGTGTTTGTAATTGACACCTCCAACCCATGCTTTTACATGGCCTGTTTGTGGCTCAACCGACAGCAATCCCGATCTTAAAAGGTGTTTGTAGTATTTAATGGAATCGTATGGCGACATAATGGTATCAATTTCGCCTTTATAGGAAAAGACGCTCATGCTTGTTTTTTCTTTAAAAGAAGCTTTAATTTCACTTTCTGAAGCGCCATTCTTTCTCATACGAATCCAGCGGTCTGAACGTTTCATGGCCTGTTCCATGGTAACCGCCACCTGGTTTTCGTCTAAATCGTAAAAAGGCGCCGTTTTGTTCCGTTTCTGTTCTTTATAAAAAACACGCTGTAAGTTGGCCATATGCTCTTTCATGGCTTCCTCAGCATATTTTTGCATACGTGAATCAATTGTTACGTAAATTTTAAGCCCGTCCCTTTGCAAGTTATAATTAGTGCCGTCGGGTTTCGGGTTGTTTTTTATCCAGGTTTTCATAAAATCGCGCAGGTATTCCCTAAAATACGTTGCGGAACCATCACTATGCCCTTCTCTATGCACATTTAAATTTAAAGGTGACGCCTGAAAAGCATCTCTTTGTTCTTTGGTGATAAAATCGTTCTTATACATTTGGCCCAATACCACATTTCTGCGATTTTTGACCAATTCCGCTCTTTTTAACGGATTAAAATATGAGGCATTTTTTAACATTCCAACCAACATGGCCGATTCCGGCACTTTTAAATCGATGGGTTCTTTTCCAAAATAAATTCGTGAAGCAGAACGAATACCCACCGCCAAATTCAAATAATCGTATTTGTTTAGGTACATGGTTATAATTTCCTCCTTTGTGTATTGGCGTTCTAGCCGAATAGCAATCACGTATTCCTTTACTTTTTGTGTAATCCTTTCCAAAATATTTCTTGATCCTTCTCCGTGGAACAACAATTTAGCCAATTGCTGTGTTATGGTGCTTCCGCCTCCCTCACGTCCCAACATTACCACAGCGCGAATAGAAGCTCTATAATCTATTCCTGAATGATCATAAAAACGTTCATCTTCCGTAGCAATCAATGCGTTGATTAAATTTTCGGGAAGGTCTTTATATTTTACAGGGGTTCTGTTTTCATAAGCATATTTTCCCAACGTTTTTCCATCAATGGAAATCACTTCTGAAGCAGTATTATTTTCAGGATTTTCCAATTCTTCAAAAGAAGGAAGCGACCCAAAAGCACCAAAAGAGGCCAATAAAAACAACAGGATTATGAATAAAATGCCTCCAATTATTGTCTTCCAAAACCATTTTATATACTTCGAAAATTGATCGTTATTTGTTGTTTTTTTTGTCATTTTTTTATTTTTTCAATTCTTAACCCAACATCCGTTATTCCTTCCAAAGGATTTTTTCCCATAATATCATTGATGCTGCGCGTGGCATGCTGAATACTAAATTTATAATTGCCCGTTTCAGAAAAAACAACGTTTTCTTTATAAAAAAGTTTGTTTTCTTTAAGATCTGTGAATCCTGTACCCAACCATTTACCGGTAGCATCTGTCATTTCATATTCTAAGGTGTCTATCACTTTATAACCATTGGGCAATTCAAGTTTGGCAATTAAAAACAAAGAACTAAATTCATAATTCTTGTTATTTCTAATATTGATAAACACATTATTTGCTGAAATCGTATCCAGATTGTTTACAATAAAATCAATTCCCTTTTCAGAATGCCATTGTTGGCCCTCAATAGGAATATATTGATCAAAAACGGCATTTGAGTTGCATGACAACAACAAAAAAGTAACCGCAAGCAAGATTAACTGTTTAACTATTTTTATTTGGGTTTGCACTTCTGTTTGGAGGTCTTTGTTTTCTATTCTTTGAACTTCCGTCACCGCTAACATGTGTTGATTGTGTTGGCTTCACCGGAGTTTTTAAATTTTTATTTTTATTTTTTGATTTATGGGTGTTTTTCCTTTTTGGTGCATCAAAACGCGTTAAACTGTCTTGTCCAACAACATCTTCAAAAGTAACCACATTTTCAACCACCAATTCAAATTCATAATCCTCCAAAGAAGTTACCGGTTTGTTGTTTTTATTTAAGTCTATTATTTCTTTTACGTTTTCCAAAGTAAGTTTAAACCACTTATTCCTGTCTTCTTTGTAGGTGTACCACAACACTCTTTTAAAAATATCCATTTTTATAAAAACGGCTTCTCCTTTTTTTGTTTTCAACACAATATCTTGTCGAGGAAAATCGGATAAGGCATCTAAATAGGTGTCTAATTCATAATTTAAACAGCATTTTAATTTACCGCATTGGCCGGCCAATTTTTGCGGATTTAAAGACAATTGCTGATAGCGTGCTGCAGTGGTGTTCACTTTTCTTAAATCTGTTAACCAGGTTGAACAGCACAATTCCCTGCCACATGAACCCACACCTCCAAGTCGGGCGGCTTCTTGGCGCAAACCTACTTGTTTCATTTCAACCCTGATGCTGAAAGTGCTTGCTAAATCCCTGATAAGTTGCCTAAAATCCACACGATCATCGGCGGTGTAATAAAAAGTGGCTTTGTTGCCGTCGCCTTGGTATTCAACATCGGAAAGTTTCATTTTAATGCCCAATCTGCTCAAAATTTCACGGCCCTTAAATTGGGTTTCGTATTCCTTTTCTCGCGCAGTTTTCCAAATATCGATGTCTTTTTGGGTGGCTTTTCGGTATATTTTTTTTACTTCTTCACTGTCAAAGGCAACGCCTTTTTTCTTCATCTGAATTCTGATCAATTCGCCTGTAAGCGAAACCGTACCAATGTCGTGTCCCGGACTTCCTTCCACAGCAATAATATCGCCTATGCAAATTTGAAGATTGTCAACATTTCGGTAAAAATGTTTTCGTCCGTTTTTGAAACGAACCTCAACAATGTTTATAGGTTCTTGTCCGGTTGGCAGCGCCATGTTGGATAACCAGTCGAAAACTGAGAGTTTCTCACACCCTCCGGTGGCGCAATTTCCATTGCTTTTGCAGCCTTTCGGCACGGTGTTTATATCTGAAGAGCAACTATTACAGCTCATATGTTTCTATATTTTTATATTGTTTTGTAAAACTGAAAGTCAGTTTTACAGAAATCACCAATTTGTAAAGATATCATTTAAATTGTAAACTGTAAAACGATAAAAAATCGATTTATGTTTGCTTTACATCAATAATTTTTACCGGACAGGCTTCTTTGGCTTTTGTGACCGTTTCCAAAATACCTATATCCGCCGACTTTAAAGTGAAAAAACCCCTTTTTTCTATTGAATGCAACAGCACCGCTTTCCC
>DATIRG010000071.1:0-2726 GCA_035470005.1 Lutibacter sp.
CTCTATAGTGGTTTTGCAACTGATTTGTGTGATGAGTCAAATCGCTTATTTACTTTCTTTTAAAACCATATCAATTGTTATTGCACTTGATAGAATTGTCATTTTATTGGACACATCTGTATAATTAGAATTTAAATCCACATTGTATTTGTCTGCCGAGGTAAAAATTTCTTTCATTGCCCCATTCCATTTTTTACTTATTGTTCCAATTTGTCTGTCATAAGAATCCTTAATTTGAAAGTCCCAAGCCTTCCAGTCTCCGGTAATAACAGCAATAAGTTGCCCGGATTTATTATAAATTTTAAAAGTTGGCTTAAAGAATTTAAATTTTTGTTTTATGGAACCAATATTCATGCCGTTGGAATCATCTATTATAATTGTTGACATAAAAAAAGTCCAGCCTCTTGATATTGATGTTTGTAAATTTCCTTTTGAATCTTTTATCTCAAGTTGAAAAGGCAACATATTTTTGTTCAATAGCAATCTGAGCAGCTTTTGTCCTATAGATATTTTTTGGTTTATGGAACCAATCTCACTTCCTTTATCATTAAATACTTTGTAACAATTCTCAAATTTAAAAAAATTAACTTTTTCATCAATAAAGTAATTATTTGAGTCAAAAAAATTTGAATTCATCTTTTTAATAGCTTTAATTTAGTGCCGATTTCTATGGTTTATCGGTTTCGCCCCGTTTTTTTAAGTGGTTTCTGGACTCCAATTTAATTTAATATCTATTTTTAATTTTTATGGATTAAAATTCATAATCTTTTTTTATGAAAATGCAGTCCTGAGAATTAACGGCTTGGTATTATGATTTGTAACACCTATAAATTGGGGATTTTTCCGCCTCCGTTATATTGGCATTATTGATTGATTGTCCTGCCCCTTATTCTCTATGCTGTTCTTTAAAAATACCTTCTAAAGTCTCTTGGTATTTGGTATATTTATAAAGATTTCGCGCTTTTAAAATTGAACCAAGTAACAAATCATTCTTTTCATTTTCTGATCCGCCTTCCTTGTTAAGGCAAATCAAATGCGATAAAAGTGTTTCATAATATTTATCAAGGTAATAGCTTTTATAACTTTGAACTCCCTTGTCTTTAACAATGTTCATTTCAAAATCCGGGAAATAAAAGTCAGTGTGCTGGAAATATGGCTGTCCGTTAAATCTTGGAAACTTTTTGATAATGTCTAAGGCCTTAGCTGTATTTGCAGGTTTTACAATATTCATATAACCCCAAATAGTTTTGCCACAATAATCAAAACATCGTAAAAATAAAATTCCTTTTTCCGTATCGTCTTTCAAGTTGTAATCTTTCATTTTAAAGTCCATCTTTGAAAGGTTAAAAGATTGATTCTTGTTTCCAACCGATGTGAACAACATTCCATAATAATTGTCAATCAATTCATAAACTGGAATATCCTTGGTAAATAAACTGTCTATCAATTTGTTGTTGTCAACCTGATTTTCTTCTCTAAGGTTAAGATTTATTGCTCTTATTATGAAAATTTGCTTTAAAACCTTATCGTCTGGTCTCGAAAGAAAAGTTTGAGTTAGAATTTTGTTTTTTGAGTAGATTGACTCAGCAATAAAATCAGTTGCTGATTTTAAGTTTTCTGGAACCTCCACCTTAATGTCTTTTAAAACTTGTTTTGTTGGCTCGTTTCGGAACATAAAGTCCTTATATATCTTACCAAGTTCAACCATTTTTTGATTTTCCGTCATCTGACCGTAAGTCAAAAATGTCAGGCAGATTGCTAAAAGTGTTAAAGTCGTTTTCTTCATTTTTATTTTACTATTTCTATTTCCTTTTAATTGGTTGGAACGTGTTATATCCTTTTAAATCGAAATGTTTAAATATTAGGATTCCGGATAAATGAAAATTAAATTCTAAAATTATTTTTGAATTGTCAGCAATTTTTGGTCCCACTAAACTACGTTAAATAAAGTTGGATTTCAATCCAGTTTCACAATTTATATTGATTATTGATAATTGTTTTGGCTTTGAATATCAGTACGCACGATTTTGTTGTTTATCGCTATTATGGCGATGATTGACGCAGTATTGCGTTTTTTCGTATCCTGTATTTTACGGAAATTGTTTTCGGATTCAGATACCTCTATCAAGAAATAAAAAAATGCCTGGCTATATTTAGATTGCAGCCAGACATTTTTGATTTTAATTTCAAGGATTTTTTAACATTTTGCTGCTTGGCGATGTGGCGGAAATCGAAGCACAAATGTTTAGTTTTGCACAAAAGTTCAATCGAAGAATTGCCGTTCAATTTAGCACTAAACCCGCCATTTTGCAAAACTGCTGTTGTGCGTTCGTGTTTTTCTTCAAAACATTTTATCAAATGATTTTCCGTTAAACCTATAAACTCCTCCACCTGCCATTCCAAAAAGCAAATTGTTACTATTGTCTTTATATATGGACCAAATCATTGGTGTCGAAAGTTTATTGTCGATTATATAGTTTGTAACAGTCTTCCCGTCATATTTCCAAGCTCCTGTATCTCTGTCGCCAAACCAAATATTCCCTTCTGAATCTTCTTCAATTGCAAAAACGTGTTCCATTGTGCCTGGTTGTGATTTATCTCCTCGTCTTGTACTGGTAGGGTGAATTAAATGATGCTTTTCAGAAAAATTAATGATAGCATTACCTTCCATAAGCAATACACCAATCCCGTTATTTCCTATCCAAATTCGCCCTTTTGAATCTGCT
>DATIRG010000072.1:0-3243 GCA_035470005.1 Lutibacter sp.
AAGGAAAAAACTTTGACAGTGTGGACAATAACCTTTTGGGGCAATTAAATTTTATGTATCCTTCCATTGATTTTATAGATGTTGATGATACCAATGTCAATAATTTTTATAAAAACTATCAGGATATAAATTATGCGATTCCTTCTAAATACGCGTTAAAAGGATTTGATATCACTTATGATGTTTTGACAAGAATTGCCTCATTAGGCACTTTGGAACAAGGGCTAAAAGCAGGTAAATCATCACGTATTGCAACGCTGTTTAATTATGACAGAAATTTGTTGGGAAGTTTTGAAAACCACGGCGTTTTTATTGTTCAATATGACAGGTCATTAACAGCAACTATTAAAAATTAACCGATAATAATATAACAAAAAAAAGCACGCCAATTGGCGTGCTTTTTTTGTTATAAAGATTTATATTTTTTTAAGCTGATCCTTCAACATTTTAATCTGATCTTTTAAAATGTTTTGTGTATCCAGTTTTTTAGCCTCAGTAATTAACATGGTTGCTTCTCTTTTTCGTCTTTTAGACAAGGCAATACCGGCCAATTGCAGTTTTGCCATCGCCATATCATGCTTCATGCTTAAACCGAGACTCAATGCTTTTTTAAAGTATTTTTCAGCCTGGTTAATATTGGTTTGAGAAACCATAATTCCCTGTAAGAAATTGTAATAACCCTGCTGTTTTTTAATTAAAGCACTTTCCGGATTTTTAATATACGATAACCATTTACTTGCACCGGCAAAATTTTGTTTCCGAAGTTGCAAAAATGCCAACAAAATAAATTCATTTTTAAAATAAAACAGCACAAAAATACCGGACAGCAGCACAATAGAAATTCCATTCATAATGTTGCCATCAATAAATTGAAATACTGCCCAAACTAAAATTCCAGCCGCAACTACTAGCTTTATATATTTATTAAACATTGATAATTTTTTTTAATGGATTGCAAAGTTACATTTTTGCAATGGTTTTAATTATTTTTTATAATGTTTTTTAAATTGAAAATATGCTGCAATGCTCAGGATTGTAAAAATAACAATGGCATAATAAACAAAAGTTGGAGTGATTACTTTATCGCCGCTCGCATAAGAATGCAAACCGGACAGATAAAAGTTAACACCAAAATATGTCATTAAAATTGAAGCAAATGAAGCTACAGAGAACATGTTAAATGTAAATCTGCTTCTTAAACCCGGAACCAAGCGCAAGTGAAGCACAAAGGCATAAATCATAATGCTAATTAATGCCCAGGTTTCTTTTGGATCCCATCCCCAGTAACGTCCCCAGCTTTCATTTGCCCACATTCCGCCTAAAAAGTTACCGATGACCAATAAGATTAATCCAAGCGTTAATGCCATTTCATTGATAATAGTAAGTTCCTTGATCATTAAGCCCACCTTTTCTTTATTTTTCTTAGTGGTTAAAATCATTAAAATTAAAGAGACCAAACCTAATATCATCCCCAAAGCAAACGGCCCGTAACTTGCCACAATAATGGAAACGTGAATCATTAACCAATACGAATTTAATACAGGCTGCAGGTTTGCGATTTCAGGATCCATCCAGTTCCAATGTGCCACCATTAAAATAAATGCAGTTAAAAACGCTGTTGCGGCTATCGTCATCGATGATTTTCTTCCAAACAGCAATCCGAAAAGCATGGTTGCCCAACCAACATAAATCATAGATTCATAAGCATTACTCCATGGCGCATTGCCACTGGCAATCCAACGTGCAATTAATCCTCCTGTATGAAGCGTAAATAACAATATTACGATGGCAATACATACTTTAATTGATAAATCAAGAATTTTATTTTTCTTAAAAATTTGAAAAATTACCAAAAAGAACATCAATACACCAATATACATATAGTAGCTGTATATTGTTTTGAAAATATCGTACTTGTTATAAGCGATTTCAACATCAATTTTATGTTCTGCAGGATAAACGGCACTTCCGTATTTTTGTTGAAATTTTATAATTCCTTCCAAAATTTCATCAGATTGCGCGTAATTTTTAGATGTTTGTGAAGCCGATAAAGTTTGTAAATACACCGGTAAAATTTGGCGCACAAACACAGAATCAGCACCTTTGAAATTGGCTTGGTCTAAGTCATTATTGGAAATCCAGGTATTTTTAGGATCGTTCGGAATTGGAAAAATTCTCAATATATCGCCTGTAATGGCAGAATATAATAAATTTACCCTTCTGTCAACATTAATCACATCTTTTTCAAATTTGCTTTTTATGTTGCTTTTTTGTGCTTCCTGTTGTACTGCAGCAAGTTTATAATTTCCTTTTTCATCAAAAAAGTTGGCAAGCGATGCATATTTTTGTTCGTGGGGAATACCAATCAAATCTCTCAATTTCGTATCTCCTTTTTCAATACTTATGATGGAAACCTGAAACCAAAGTCTTGGATTTTGTTGAATGGATAAAAATACCTGTGTGGCATTCATATCATTATAAGTATCAGATTTGCTTACTTTTCTTAACAATTCTGATGCGTAGGTATGCACAGGTTTCATTCTTCCGCCGGCATCTTGAATAATTACCCTGCTAAATTTATCAGCGTGGTTTTTATCAATAATATTGGCTGCTACTAATGAATCTACTTGTTTTTGAAGCGGCGCATGATCGTGATCTTGTGAAAATGCAAACGTTGAAATCATCAGCAATAAAATGGTTGTTGCCGCTGCTTTTTTCTTTTTAATTTTATCCAAGTTATTTCTTATGGTATCAAATCGTGTGTTTTTTACAAACATAATCAACATTAAGCCTGCATATAATAAGAAATAACCGATATAGGTTATTGTGGATCCCCAGAAATCGTGATTCACAGATAAATGGGTTTCTTCATATTCGGGTGTTATGTTGTAGCTTGACTGGAAAAATTTGTAGCCTTTATAATTTAATATATTGTTCATAAAAATTCTATAATCGAAGGTTTCTTCAGGTGAAATAACGGTTACTTCGCTGGCAAATGACATAGCGCTGTTAGATCCAGGATAGTTGTCTAATTGGAAATCGTTTAATTTGATGCTAAACGGCAATTCCATTTGCATGGCGCCATAACTCATTCTGAAATTTAAGTTTCCGACAGAAAATACCATTGGAGGCTGAATGGCGAATTGCCCGCCGTATAATTTTATAGTTTTAGTTTCACCGCCTGCAGCAACTTCAAATTCTAATTGGGCCAAACCAGATTGCTCTTTGTCGCCAGAGATTGTT
>DATIRG010000073.1:0-7314 GCA_035470005.1 Lutibacter sp.
GTCCATTCTAAACTAAAATTACTATTCCCAATCGGCCTGTCTATGACCAAAAAATAAGTATCACCATCTGAAACATTCAGCCATTTAATAAAACTATTACCAAGTTCCCCCGGACCTTCCGCAGTGTCAGTTTCAGTTCCATTCATACCTGTTAAATTATTGCCTTGAGAAGCTGCATTAGGATTGGTTGTTGAACATCTTATTGCTTGCCCCAAATTGCCGCAGGTTGCATTGGGGCCAAAAACAAAAAAATCAAAATCTTCGGTAATTGATGCAGAGTTTGGCGTTAAAGTAAATCCTAAAGTACCACCTTTGTTAATTATAAGTTTAAACCAAAGACTGTTAGTTTCCTCACTTGCACAAGTGTTTGAACCAGAGAGCTCCTGTGTTCCTATTCCTGTAACGTTTAAATCTTGATATCCACTATTACCACAAACAATCAGCGTTTGGGCGCAATCGTTTTGACTTAAAAGTATTGTTGTTGTACATAAAAATAATAAGCTTAAAATGTTTTTCATAGTTTTTTTATCTTCTAATTAGGCTAAAATGCCCTTTTTTTATCCTGACGTTTCCTTTCAGGTCAACCAGTTCAACCGAAAACCAATAATCGGTTGACGGTAAATACTGACCATTAAACAATCCGTTCCAGCCGTCACTGTGCAAATCAATTTTAGTAATGAGTTTTCCAAACCGGTCATAAATAGTAACTTTTGAACTTTGATAAAAGTTTTCATTGACACCCAGCACATTCCAGGTATCATTTTGACCATCGTTATTTGGCGTAAAGAATTTTGGATATCCAATGATAGAAATAGCTATTGAAGTTGTTCCGCAGTATTTATCTCTAATATATATGGTGTGAATACCTGCTAAAATATGAGTAAAAAACGGATTGTCCTGGAAATCAGGACTGGAATTATCTATAGAAAATTCATAATTTCCAATACCTAAATTGTTATTGATAGTTATGTTTGCTGTACCATCTGTATTCTCTTCAATTAAAATATCATCAGGAGTAATTTGAGCTATTTCAGACTCAATTACAACTATTTTTTTTGTTTTTGAGCAGTTTGTTCCATCGGTTTTTGTTAGGGTAATAGAATAAGTTCCTGAAAGGCTTACTTCTAAAATTTTTGAATTTGATAAAAAACCATGATCATTTGTCCATTCATAGGTCAATAATTCTGATGGATTATCCTGATAAACGTTCAGCGTAACGACCGATTCAGGTTCAGTTTTACAAATTATTATTGGGCTGTCTACGGTAAACTCCGGAACAGGATTCACCACTAAATTGAAAGAAGTGGATGCTATGCAACTTGAATTTATTGGATTTATAACTTGAGCTGTTATTGTTTGTGTTGAAGATGTAAACGGATTGGGAAGCGGGCTTGGTAATTCATTTCCGAATTCATTAAAATAATGTACTTCCATTCCTAATTGACTTCCTAATAAAGTGTTTTGTATTGTTGAAGTGTCAAAGTTATGTATACCGTCATTTGAATCATCATCACAAACAGGTGCAATATTGACTGGATTTGCAATTGGTAAGGTATCTACCGTAAATTCTAAGGCGGTTTCATCAAAACATGCTTCTGTAAAATTTGCACTTACCTTGTTAGTTACCCTAATTGTGATGGTTTGGCTGTGGGTTAAAAATGGGTTGGGCAGCGGGCTTGGTAAAGGATTTTTATTTTCATCAAAATAACTTACTGATACATCAGCTAAATTTTGACCTTTTAGCACTGCAGATTCCACAAATGAAACATCAAAAGGGTACTTGCCGTCCTGGTCATCATCACATTGTCTTTCAATGGTTACATCATTTGCAATAGGTAAAACTTCAACATTTAAGGTAATATGTGCCCCAAAACCTAAACAATCGTTGTCAGTTTGACTGTCAACCCTGATATAAACTTGTTGCGAGTTAGGGTAGCCAATATTTCTGTAGTTTGTAATGTCTTGAATTTCATTTACTTCCGCCAGTCCGTCAGCTTCATTCCTGTAATATTTAATAATTAACAATTGACCAGCCGGGAAAATATTGCGAACTTCAGTATCCACACTGCTAAAATCAAAAGTTGTGATTCCGTCCCGGTCATTGTTAGCGGCATTGTTATTTCCGTTGCTATCTAAAAAATCATCACATGTATTAAAAGTACGCTGAAAACTTGAAGGGATTGCTGTTGTTGAAACATTGAGCTTTATTTCGGCTATTTGAGCGCATCCGAATGCTGACTCAACGCTGGCCCATACTTTATCGGAGCTGACAGTACGATTTTTAAATGTTGCAGGATTTGGAATTGGTGAACCATTTGACAAGGCTTCTGCTAAAGTTTCATAAAAGGTAAAAGTTTCATTTATGGCAGTGGCGGATATTTTACTGGCCGCTTCATTTAAGTTGAATTGACTAAATCCATCAATATCATTATCACATTGTTTTAAAACAACGGGTGACGTAATAATTGGTAGCGGATTTATTGTTAATGCAGCTTCATTGGAAATCAACCCACAACTATTTCCGTTGGTGCTTAATACAACTCTGTATTTATAAGTATGATAACTTTTTGGAATATTAGATATTGTTAGAGTATTTGTGGTTGCATTGGTATAAACAGCATTATTGTTTATATCAGTCCAACCCACACCATTTATACTGACCTGCCATTGATAATTGACCGGAAGGTTTGTTTCTATGGTGAAAATTGCCGTGTTCAATTCACAGGCCATTTGTGATGTTGGTTGGGTAACAATGGTGATTGGTGCGGCGAGGCTATAGTTTGCATGAATAGGTCTGGTATATCCGTTACCGGCATTAATAACGATTCCTGAACTATTGGTTATTGGAGGCGCATTGCCTAAAAAATGATCGTTATTGGAATCAGAAAAGCCTGCTTCAATGACATCGTTACATAAATCTCCATCGCTGTCACTGTCTATATAATTAAATACCAAATCACCGTCAATATCTGATAGTGTAAAAGCCAATGCACCGCTATCAGGGCTTGTTTCTGCGAAATCTGCCCAACCATTTAAGCCCACAATCGGACTGTCAATAATTCCATTAATATCAGTATCAGACAAATAACTTCCAAGACCTCCGGATTCTTCTAAATCATAAATCCCGTCATTATCGCTGTCTAAATCATAAAAATCATAAATCCCATCATTATCGCTATCTAATGGCACAGCGTTAAAATCAAAAATATCATCCAAGCCATTTATGTCAATATCAATGGATGAAAGCGTAATTAATGTGCCGGTTGATTCAATAATATCAGGTATTCCATCATTATCACTATCCATATCTAAAGCATCTTCTATGCCGTCTCCATCAGAATCTTTTGGGACACAAATTGCAGAAATTTTAAATGTGGCCTGATTGCTGTTTGTTTCTGAATTATTTATGTGAGTATAGCTGACAGCATCTACTTGGTTGGATAAAAATTTAAATGTTCCTGTACCTAAGGGTAAAGAAGTTGCGTTTAAACGAAAACGGATTTGAAAAGAAGAAAATTGCGTAATTCCGGATTCATAAATTCCATCATAATTAGAATCTATTAATAATTGATTGTCAGGATTTAATACGGTAATGGTTTTGTTTACAGGAACTTCGATAATGAAATCTCCATCATTTGTCAATAATCCGTTTCCTGAAACTGAGGAATTGGCATATTCAATTAAAAGATTTAAAGGCGCATTAAAATTTAGTTTATAGCTAACGTTGGTTTCATTTATTCCTGTTTTACTGGGCAGTTCGCTCATAAAAGTGCCATCTGAAGTTCCTGTAAACGGCGCAGCAGCAACATTTCCTTCCGTATTTATGATCCCGGAATAGGAAAAGCCTCCAACAGGAATTGTTCCTCCTGAAGGATTGGATAAATTAATATGCTGATTATTAAATGACTCAGTGCAATTTAATATGCCATCATTGTCATTATCGACATCAAGGTTATCAATAATTCCATCGTGATCAACATCATCGGGACAAATGCTGACAGGGACTTCTTTTGATTCCACTGTCAGATTTGTGCAACTGATACTGCCAATTAGTTTATAATTTCCAGATTTTGTTGGTGTAAAGTTTACATTGTGATTGCCTGTGGGTAAATAGCCTGAACCATCATTAAAATACCATTCAATGCTGTCGAAATTATTCATATTGGCGGCAGATAATTTAACATTGGGAATACAAATCCCTAAGGTTTCAAAATCAACGTCAAAATTAATTTCAGGCGAAGATGGAAATCCGGAATAAAAACTTCCGGAAGTGGCAGCGCCATTATAATTAAAGTATGCACAGTATAGTTCGTCATTGCTTTGTATGGAGATATTACCTGCAAGACCAGTGATTTTATACGTTACATAATTACTGTTTCCTAAAACATTATTTGGTCCAACTGCGTTAAAATTTGAAATTGGTAAATTATTTATCGTTACGGTAGAACCCTGTTTGGCAACAATTGAAACCCCTCCAGTATATATGGTAGCACCAATGGCATCTATTTTAGCAATATTGTCAACATTACCTCTATTTTCACAACTTAAAGGAGGTACAAAAAACATTCCTTGGTTAGCTTCACTATTTGTGGCTCCGATACCTTGATACGCAAAAACATTTTTAGAAGTTTTAACATACATATTGCCATTTGAACTGTATTTATCACCTTCAATTAAATAATATTCTCCGGCATTAATAGTAGCATCAGCAGTTGTTGATCCGTTTATATGTATGGCTGTATTGTTTTCATGAGCAACAATAAGAACATTTTCCCATCCATTTTCACCATTTCCTTTAACAAAAATATATTCATTTCCTACTTTTGAAAAACCAACAATTTGATCAATTCCAAAATCTCTGCCACTTCCATTGTGAAAACTGCCATTTGCCGATCCGCAATTCACCACAATATTTTTGTCAGAAGTCACCAGGCATCCAATTAATCCATCTCTGTTAACTACATTGTCAAAACTATTTGTGGAAACTATATAGGTTTCGCCTTTATCAAGCGTAACAACTATTGGGGTAGAACCAACATAATTCTTAATATTGATACCTGCGGGAAGATCATCAAAAGTTACCAAAGTAGCATCTTCGGTTGCCATAACCGACACAAAATTCAGATAATTACTTTGTGGATTTTGATTGGTGTAACTGCCAACCCTGAATTCAGTACCAAGGGCAGCCAACCCTTTACTCACCAAAGCTCCGGCTTGTGCAGCTGAACCTGCATTTAACCTTACAGATACATAAATCACATCATTCGCTTCAATGATATAACCTTTATTGTTGTGTATGGTGCTTGTTTGGGGTGAAGGGACATATAATTGCCCATAACCTGTTGTGATATAAATTTCACTGGGCGCATTATTAGAGACCGTTCCGTTTATATAACTTGTTGTTGGAAGACCAACAGGTTTTATGGTATATTTTACATCGTTTTTATTAGGAGTAGATATATAAAAGTATTGATCTTCAGGGTTTGAATTACCTATTTCAGCACTTGTTAAAGGCGGAATATAATGCGTTTTGCTCAATTGAGAAAATCCCAACTCAGAAAAGGCGATTAATGTAATTAAAAATAAGATGCTTTTAATTGACGCCTTAAACACAAGTTAATTCTTTTTAGGAGTTATCAGAAAAATAACATGCTAAAATAAATTATTTTATGAACTTTAAGATAAAATACTAAGTTATTTCCGGTTAAATTACAAATCCCTTTTTTTAAGCAACACATAGGATGCATAAATAAATATGGCAGTCCAAACCAACACAATAACTAGGTCTTTTGGCTGTACCGAAAAATCCTTCGATAAATCCTCGCCCACCTGTTTTGCCACCGTTTTAACGGCGCCGATACGTGTAAAAGGTTCTTTGATCAGGTTGCTCATGGCTTCCAAAGGAAAAAACTGCATCACATTGGCTACCATGCTGTCAAATTTCCAGTAAAGCATTCCTTTTGTTAAACCTTCGATCCAAAACCAAACCAGCATAGCGCCAACGGCAAAAGCAGATCGTTTCACCAAGATTCCCAGAAACAATCCGAAGGAGAAAAAAGCAACCAGCTTTACAAAAAAGGCAATTAAATATTCCAGATCTGTGGTTACGATGGAGATTTCGTTAAAATCAGAATAGCTGTAACCGAGAATTAAGGAGACAAAAAACACAAATATGGTAGAAATTAATGCAAGTAAAATCACCGTATAAAATTTGGAGAGCACAAACTCTTTCTTGCTCAATCCGTCAATCAAATTTTGTTTTAGGGTTTTGTTGCTGTATTCATTGGCCATCATGGAAACGATCACGAGCAACAGGAAAAATTTTAAAATGGCCGCCATATAGGTGTTGAAATGCCAGATATAAGGGAAATTAAAGATGCCTTGATCGGCCAAATGAAATTTAACCGGACCGATATCAAATTTTATGGCCGCGATTAGAGCGATGGACGTGAGCAATAGAAAATAGATGAAGACCAAAATCCTGCTGGCTCTGTTGTGTTTTAATTTATGAATTTCGATGTTTAACAATCGCAGCATGGCTTATTTATTATTGGTTAACATTAAAAATTGTTGTTCTAAACTTGGTTTTCGTTTCACCAAATGCGACAATACAATACCGTTTTGGAACAAATAGCTGTTTATTTCTGATGCCGATACAGGCTTGCTTAAGGTGGCAATGAGTTTATCATCTTCTGTTTTAATGGCCGAAATTCCTTCAAATTTGGTAAGTAATTCAATTAATTTCTCTGTATCTGAATCTGTCTTAACCTCAAAAAGTCCGTGCGAAGCCACCATTTCATCCACCGTGCCCGAATATAATTTGATGCCTTCCCTGATGACCACCACGTGAGAACATACTTTTTCCACTTCATCCAATAAATGTGACGCCAACAAAATTGTGGTGCCTGTTTGGGCAATTTCTTTGATGAGCACCCTGATTTCGTGAATTCCCTGAGGATCCAATCCGTTGGTAGGTTCATCCAAAATCAATATTTCAGGGTCGTTTAACAATGCCGAAGCAATGGCCAAACGCTGTTTCATTCCTAAGGAAAAGGTCGAAAACTTGCTGTTTCTGCGTTCGTATAGATTGACAATCTTTAACTTTTCTTCAATTTTGGCAAAAGGAATTTCTTTGATCTTGCACACCAATGCTAAATTTTGAATGGCAGTCATATACGGATAAAAATTTGGCCGTTCAATGATGGCGCCTACTTTTTTCAAAGCCTGGTGCGTCGTCAAATTGCCGTCGTACCAGCTGAAACTGCCGGATGTTTTGTTCACGACATTTAAAATAATGCCCAGCGTGGTCGATTT